>CAMZHB010000147.1 GCA_947306605.1 uncultured Prevotellaceae bacterium
AGCCGTCGCGGGCGGTGAGACCGGGGTAGGTCTCGCACTCCAGGCGGAAGGCGGTGTAGACTTCGTCCCACGAGTCGTAGAAGCGGCTGAAGCCAACGTCGTTGAGGTGGATCTGCAGGGTGTTCATCTTGTAGTAGCTCATGACGCGCACCAGCTGCTTGAGGTAGTCCAGGGGGATGTATTTGCGGCCGCAGTCTATCATGAAGCCGCGGATGCCGAAGTCGGGGTCATCGTCGATGGTGCCCTGCGGCAGGGCCGTCGACTGGTCGGCCAGCTGGAGCAGGGTGCGGGTGCCCCAGAGTACACCGGTGGGCGTGGGGGCGGTGACGGTGACGTTCTTGCCGATGGCGAGGCGGTAGCCCTCGCCGCTGTTGCCTCCGGAGGTGAGGAGCACGATGTCGCCGTCGCGGCCCGACTCCTTTGCCACGACCTTGAGGCGTGTGCCGGTGAGCAGGGCGTAGTCGTCGGCCAGCAGTTCGGCCACGGGACGCAGCGCGGACTGGCCGGGGTTATAGACGATGCGTGACTTCGGGGTCAGCGTGAGCGTGCCAGTGCCGCCATTCCACGTCTTCACTTCGGGAATGGTGAACGGTTTGGCGTTCTGGGCGGCCAGGCCGGTGGTGCCGGTGAGCAACAGTGCGGCGGCCAGGGTGCGGATAATGGATTTCATAGAAGTAAATGATTCTTTGTTTTGCTTACAAAGTTACGATTAAATGAGGGCAATGGCAAACGAAAGGCGCAGTTTTTCAGTTTTGCCCATTGCCGAATGGGAGTAAATTATCTAAAGTTACGATTAAATGAGAGCAATGGCAAACGGAAGGCGCAGTTTTTTCCCCGAAGTGGGACTTCAAAAATCCGAAACGGCGTCTCGGAAATTTGAAACGGCGCCTCGGATTTCGGACGCTTGGGACCGGCGGCAGATAAAAAGCGCGGGGATACGGAAAATCTTTGCAAGAGGTTTCTCCGTCTCAATTATAATTGGTATATTTGCAGTCCAAACGTACAAATGAACTATTAAAAACGTATAAACATGAGTTTCTTAACAAATGACAAGCTCGTCATCGTCGGCGCAGCCGGCATGATAGGCTCCAACATGGTCCAGACGGCCCTGATGATGGGCCTGACCGACGACATCTGCCTGTATGACGTATTCTCGCCCGAAGGCGTGGCCGAGGAAATGCGCCAGAGCGGCTTCGGTAACGTGAAAATCACTGCCACCACCGACGTGAAAGAAGCTTTCACGGGTGCCAAGTACATCATTTCCAGCGGCGGCGCTCCCCGCAAAGAGGGCATGACCCGCGAAGACCTGCTGGCCGGCAACTGCAAGATTGCCGAGGAACTGGGCAAGAACATCAAGACCTATTGTCCCGACGTGCGCCACGTGGTCATCATCTTCAACCCCGCCGACCTCACCGGTCTGGTGACATTGCTCTACTCCGGCCTGAGACCCGGCCAGGTAACCACGCTCGCCGGCCTTGACACCACACGTCTGCAGAGCGCCCTGGCCAAGAAGTTCGGCGTGATGCAGGACGAAATCACCGGTTGCGCCACCTACGGCGGCCACGGCGAACAGATGGCCGTATTCGGCAGCCACGTAGTAGTGGCCGGACGCAAACTGACCGACATCATCGGCACGGACGAATTCCCCGTTGAAGAATGGGAACAGATGAAGAAGGACGTGACCCAGGGCGGTGCCGCCATCATCAAACTGCGCGGACGCTCCTCGTTCCAAAGCCCCTCGTACCTCAGCGTAGAAATGATTCGCGCAGCCATGGGCGGCGAACCCTTCCGCTTCCCCGTGGGCACATACGTGAAAACCGACAAGTACGACCACATCATGATGGCCATGAAGACCACGATGGGTCCCAACGGCGCCACCTTCGAAGTGCCCCAAGGCACAGCCGAAGAGAACGCCAAACTCGACGCCAGCTACGAGCACCTCTGCAAAATGCGCGACGAACTGGTGACACTGAACATCGTGCCTCCCATCAGCGAGTGGAGCAAAATCAATCCGAATCTCTAATCCGGAAACAGTATAACAGGAAACGGCACCCCCGGCAGAGAGGCGCCGTTTCTTTTTTTTATATAATAGGTGCAAACGTATTATTATAAACGCCAGAGCACCATAAAAGAAGCTCCTGAAAGGCCAATTTTTCGCACTTTACTTGACAGAAAACGCCCTTTTTCGCCGAAAAACGCCAAAAAACGGCCTAAATGAATAAAATACACAACTTTTTTGGCCTTAAAATATTTGGAATTAAAAAAAATTGTTTTCCTTTGCAGCAATGAATCATCCGAAAAGGCTCACAAACCGCCTCCAAATGGCGTTAGAGAGAGCTCTGAGGCGAATTCACACTAAAAACGGTTATATAAAATAATAATGTTGAACCGAGTCGTGCAAACGGCTCAAAAAACTTTTAAGACAATGAAGAAAATTTTTATGATTTTCGCTGTGTGCGCACTTGCAATGACAACGACGAGCGCACGTGAAACGGTTGAGGGCAGCAAGCTTCTCGACAACATCTCTATTGGCATCGCCGGCGGTGTTTACACCCCGACTACCCACGCAGCCTTCTTCAAGAACATGCGTCCGACTGCCAATCTGACCATTGCCAAGCAGATCACCCCGATCTACGGCTTGGGCTTCGAAGGTGCCACGGCTTTCAATACGAAGACCATCGGTTGGTACAGCAAAACTGCTTTTGACGCAGTAAACGTAAACCTGATGCACTACATCAACCTGAGCAACCTCTTCGGTGGTTACCAGGGTCAGCCCCGTCCCGTTGAATTCGTTGCCGCTTACGGCCTCGGCTGGGGACACCTCTTCCGTCCGAACTACTACATCGGGGATGTTAAGCAAGTTGACGCCAACTTTGCTACCAGCAAGGCTGCCCTGAACGTTAACTTCAACGTCAGCGATGCTGTTCAGATCAACGTTAAGCCCGCTATCGTTTGGAATCTCGAAGGCGAAGGCCACCCGTTCGTTCAGTACAACGCCAACAACAGCGTTCTTGAACTGACCGCCGGCCTGACCTACAAGTTCCTCAACAGCAACGGCACCCACAACTTCAAAATTGCCCGTCTGTACGACCAGGGTGAAATTGACGGTCTGAATGCCAAGATCAACGACCTCCGCAACCAGCTCAACGGCCTCAACGGTCAGCTCAGCGGTAAGGACGCTCAGATCAAGAACCTCCAGGATCAGCTCAACGAGTGCCGCAACAAGGCTCCGCAGGTTGTTAAGGAAGTTAGCACCGCCAAGGAACTTGAGTCTGTTGTTACCTTCGCACAGGGCAAGAGCGTTATCGCTCCTTCTCAGCTTCCCAACGTAGAGCGCATCGCTACCTACCTGAAGCGCAACAAGGACGCTAAGGTTGTCATCAAGGGTTATGCTTCTCCCGAAGGCAGCGCCGAAATCAACGAGCGTCTGGCTAAGGAACGTGCTGAGGCTGTTAAGAACCAGCTCATCAAGAAGTACAAGATTGCTGCCGACCGCATCGAAGCCAGTGGCCAGGGTGTTGGCAACATGTTCAGCGAGCCCGAATGGAACCGCGTAAGTATCTCCACCATCAAGAAGTAATTCTTTAAGTAAGGAAATACAATCAAACAAAGCACCCTGCCTCCGTGGCAGGGTGCTTCTTTTTTTGTACTTTTGCAACATGGAAAAAGTCATCGTAACATTTGCGTTGCCCGATGAGCGCGTGGACATCAGTGTGCCCGGCGCCGAAGTAATACCCGTTGTGACCCATGTCGGCAAGGCCTGCTCGGCGTTGGCTACCATGCGTGCCGTGTTGCAATACCGGCCACGGCTGGTGCTCAACGTGGGCACTGCCGGAACGCTGCGTCACAACATAGGCGACATCATCGTGAGCCGTCATACGTTCGACCGCGATTTGGTAAAAACACAATTGCCCGGCATCCGCTACGACTATTGTCAGGACGATGAACTGCCGTGGCGACTGCCGAGCGTGCTAAACGGAAAAGAAGCGTGGGAGGGCGATTTCACGGTAAATACCGGTGACGAATTCGTGACCAATGTCGCTGACACCGCAGGCGATGTCTACGACATGGAGGCCTTTGCCCAGATGCTCGTCTGTCGGGAAGAACAGGTGTCCTTCATGGCCGTGAAATACGTCACAGACATCATAGGACAAAACTCTGTGAAGCAATGGGCCGACAAACTGGCTGATGCCCGCGCGGCCTTGACTGATTATTTTGGGAAATATCTGAAGTGAACCGTCAGGCTTCGCCCTTCGGAATGTTGAAAGGCGCGATGGTGCGCTGTTGGTTCTGATGCAAATCAATGGGGCCGAACGCGTCCTCATATTTCGACACGTTCTCGCGCAGAGCCATCATCAGACGCTTGGCATGTTCCGGTGCCATGACCACACGTGATGCCACCTTAGGCTGAGGCTTTCCCGGCAACACACGCAGGAAATCGAGTACGAACTCCGCGCTCGAGTGTGTAATCAGGGCCAAATTGGAATATACACCGTCTTCCATCCCTTGCTGGATGTCAATCTTCATTTCTTGCTTATTCTCCATGATGCTTGTCTTTTGATATTCCAAAGTTACGAATAAACGCGCGCATGGCAAACGAAAAACCGCTTTTTTCATGCCGGCCCTTTCCCTTCCTAGGTGTCAAAAATTTTTTGTGCTTTTTCAGGCGCTTTGTAAGTCGCTGATTTTCACTTGTGTTTTGCGACGCTGAAACAAAACGGTGTTTCCCCGAGGCAAAGCGGCGTCTCGGATTTCCGAGACGCCGCTTCTGCGGTCCGAGACGCCGCCTTTGAAAGTCTGAAGTAGGACGTAAGTCCGAAAGTAGCGAAGCGAAGGTAGCTATGAAATAGCCTGGCTATTTCATAGCTTTAATCACGGCCACGATGTCGGCCGAGTCGATGGCGCCGTCGTCGTTCACGTCTGCTTTCATGTCACCGTCGGGCATTTCCTTGATGACTGCCACGATGTCGGCAGAGTCCACTGTGCCGT
>CAMZHB010000148.1 GCA_947306605.1 uncultured Prevotellaceae bacterium
GCAAGTAATCAGAGGAACAGCTTGGCGCATCATGTTCGATCCCATCAATGCACGGTGGGCATCGTCGTGCTCCAGGAACGGAATGAGGGCAGCGGCGATGGACGCAATTTGTTGTGGAGCTACGTCCATGAGCTCTACATTGCTGGGCGGAACGACAGGATAGTCGGCGTCCTGGCGGCATTTTACTTTGGTACGGATAAACGTACCGTCATCGTTCAGCGGGGCATTGCCTTGAGCGATGATTTTATTCGTTTCTTCCTCTGCGGTAAGATATACCACCTCGTTGTTGTTCAGATTAACCTTTGAGTTTTCAACAACGCGATACGGAGTCTCAATGAAGCCCAAATCGTTGATTTTTGCAAATACGCAGAGAGAGGAGATAAGTCCGATGTTCGGGCCTTCAGGTGATTCAATGGGGCAGAGACGTCCGTAGTGGGTGTAGTGTACGTCACGGACCTCAAAACCGGCACGTTCACGAGTCAGACCGCCGGGGCCAAGGGCCGAAAGACGGCGCTTGTGAGTGACTTCTGCCAGCGGATTGGTCTGATCCATGAATTGTGACAACGGATTGGCACCAAAGAAAGAGTTAATGACAGAAGAGACCGTCTTGGCGTTAATCAAATCTGTCGGGGAGAATACCTCGTTGTCGCGTACATTCATACGTTCACGGATGGTACGGCTCATGCGTGACAGACCGAGAGAAAATTGTCCTGCCAACTGTTCTCCAACAGTGCGGACACGGCGGTTACTCAAATGGTCAATGTCGTCAACTTGTGCCTTGGAATTGACAAGCTGAATCAAATATTTAATAATTTCAATGATGTCTTCCTTCGTCAATACTCGTACGTCAGAAGGCGTGTCAAGACCGAGTTTATGGTTGATGCGGTAGCGTCCTACTTCGCCAAGGTCGTAACGACGCTCGGAGAAGAACAGGTTGTTGATAACTTCACGTGCACTGGCATCATCAGCGGGGTCAGCATTGCGGAGCTGACGATAGATGTAGAGGACGGCTTCTTTTTCGGAATTACTCGGGTCTTTTTTGAGGGTCTCGAATATCATGGAATAGTCCGTTCCGCCGGCATCTTCATGGTGAATAAGTATTTTCTTTTCACCACTTTCAGTAATCAGTTTGATATTGTCTTCATCCAATACCGTCTCACGGTCCAAAATGACCTCGTTACGTTCAATAGAAACAACTTCGCCTGTGTCTTCGTCGGCAAAATCTTCTATCCAACGCTTTACAACACGTGCAGCCAGTTTTCGGCCTAACATTTTCTTCAGATTGGCCTTGCTTACTTTTACTTCTTCGGCGAGGTCAAATATCTCAAGAATTTCGCGGTCGGTTTCAAAACCGATAGCGCGCAGCAGTGTTGTTACGGGCAATTTTTTCTTGCGGTCGATGTAGGCATACATGACACTGTTGATGTCAGTGGCAAACTCTATCCACGAACCCTTGAACGGGATGATGCGTGCAGAATAGAGTTGTGTGCCGTTGGCATGTACACTTGAGCCGAAGAATACGCCCGGGGAACGGTGTAGCTGGGAAACAACAACACGCTCAGCACCATTAATAATAAAGGTACCGTTGTCTGTCATATAGGGGATAAAGCCCAGGAAGACGTCCTGAACTTGGGCCTCGAAATCTTCGTGATCGGGATCCGTACAATAGAGTTTGAGTTTGGCCTTCAAAGGAACGCTATAGGTAAGTCCTTTGATGAGGCATTCTTCTACAGTGTATCTTGGCGGATCAATGTAATAATCTAGAAATTCCAATACAAAGTTATTGCGGGTGTCCGTGATGGGGAAGTTTTCACTGAACACTTTGTACAATCCGTCATTTTTGCGCTTTTCCGGTGGCGTGTCCAACTGGAAAAAGTCGCGGAAAGACTTCAATTGTACATCCAGGAAGTCGGGATAGGGCATGGGCTTCCTGATGGACGCAAAGTTGATTCGGTTGTTGTTTTCTGAAGACATTTATTTATCTGTTTAATGCGTTATAGACACAAAAAGGTTAAGAACCCCCTACCAGAGGATTCTTAACCGAAGACCTTATTAAGGTAAAGTTACTTTATTTCAACTTCTGCACCGGCTTCTTCGATAGCCTTCTTCAGAGCTTCAGCGTCGTCCTTGGAAACGCCTTCCTTCAGTGTGCTGGGAGCAGCGTCAACCAAATCCATGGCTTCCTTCAGACCGAGACCACAAGCTTCCTTAACGGCTTTTACAACCTGCAGCTTAGCGGCACCAGCGCTCTTCAATACAACGTCGAAAGAAGTCTTTTCTTCTGCAGCCTCAGCGGCACCACCGGCTGCGGGACCAGCAGCAACTGCTACAGCTGCAGCAGCGGGCTCAATTCCGTACTCTTCTTTCAATACAGTTACCAACTCGTTAACTTCCTTAACTGTCAAGCCGACCAAAGTTTCGGCAATAGCTTTAATGTCTGCCATTTTATTTAAGTTTTATTTGTTATACAATGAATTTGTTTATTCGGGACGTTCGCCCAAAGTTTTTAAAATACCGTGGATGTTGTTGCCACCGCTTTGCAGGGCAGAAACAACGTTCTTGATCGGAGATTGCAGCAAAGCCACAACATCTGCGATGAGTTCTTCCTTGCTCTTGAGAGCTGCAAGGTTATCCAGCTGGTCTGCACCATAGAATCCGCCTTCGGCATAGGCGCCCTTGAGACCGGTGATTCCGGTGTCCTTGTTCTTTTTGAGCATTTTGGCCGGAGCGTTTGCCACTTTCGTGAACAATACGGCGGTTGTACCCTTCAAAGCTTCATAGATGGGGCTGAAGTCTTCTTCTGCGGCTTCGAGTGCTTTTTGGAGAAGCGTGTTCTTCACTACCGTCATCTTGATGTCTTGCTTGAAGCAGAGACGACGGAATACAGTTGTCTTCTCAGCGTTGAGACCTGTGGAATCTACCAAATAGAAGTGGGGATACTCTTTGAGAAGTTCACCCAGGCTGCTAATTATCGCGGTTTTATCTTCCTTTCTCATGATTCTTAGTTTTTGTCGTCAATAGACTTGGGGTCAATTTTGATACCTTTACTCATGGTGGAGGAGATAAACACACTCTTCATGTAGGTGCCTTTGGCTGTGGCGGGTTTCAACTTGATAATAGTGTTGATGAACGCACGTGCATTGTCTGCAATCTTTTCAGGATCAAAGCTGACCTTACCGATTGAGGAGTGAACGATACCGTTTTTGTCCACTTTGAAGTCGATTTTACCCTGCTTAACCTCGCTGATAGCTTTGGCTACATCCATGGTAACCGTACCGCTCTTAGGATTCGGCATGAGTCCGCGGGGACCGAGTACACGGCCGAGGGGACCAATCTTGCCCATAACAGCCGGCATAGTAATCACAACGTCGATGTCAGTCCAGCCGCCCTTGATCTTTTCGATGTATTCATCCAGACCTACATAGTCGGCACCGGCTTCTTTGGCTTCAGCTTCCTTGTCAGGGGTGCAGAGACAAAGAACGCGAACTTCTTTACCCGTTCCGTGGGGGAGTGAAACGACACCGCGAACCATCTGGTTGGCCTTACGAGGGTCCACACCAAGACGGATGTCCATGTCAACGGAGGCATCAAACTTCGTTGTTGTGATTTCTTTAACCAGCTTTGCAGCTTCCGACAAAGTATAGATTTTTCCTGCTTCAATCTTCTCGGAAGTCAACTTTTGGTTTTTTGTCAGTTTACTCATGTTCTTGAAGATTTAGATATTAGCGGGAAATTCACCTTTGACGGTGATACCCATACTTCTGGCCGTTCCTGCAACCATCTTCATGGCGCTTTCCACCGTGAAGCAGTTCAAGTCCGACATCTTGTCCTCGGCTATTGCTTTAACTTGTTCCCAAGTAACCGAAGCAACTTTGTTTCGGTTAGGCTGAGCGCTACCTCCTTTTGCTTTGGAGAGTTCTAATAACTGAACTGCTGCAGGGGGTGTCTTGATAACAAAAGTAAAGGTCTTATCAGCATAGTATGTGATAACGACAGGGAGAACCTTTCCGGCCTTACTTTGCGTCAAGGCATTGAATTGCTTGCAGAAGTCCATAATGTTCAAACCCTTGGAACCAAGAGCAGGTCCTACGGGAGGAGAAGGATTTGCAGCGCCGCCTTTAATCTGTAATTTGATTATTCCAGCAACTTCTTTAGCCATTTCTTTTTATTTTAAAACGTTGAATGAGCGAGTCAGGATACGTAACATTATCCTACTCTTTCTCGACTTGCATAAAACCTAAGACCAGCGGGGTGTTGCGCCCGAAGACCTTAACCATAACCGTCAGTTTTTTCTTTTCGTTGTTAATCTCATCGATTGTTCCGGAGAATCCGCTGAACGGCCCTTCCGTCACTTTGACAGTTTCACCAACTACGAAGGGGATTTCGCCATCGCCCGCCGCCAGTTCATCCACTGTGCCCAGGAGCCGGTTGATTTCTGCTTGACGTAGCGGAGCGGGTTTTTCCATTCCGCCCAAAATTCCCACCACGTTCGGTGTGTGGCGCAATATCGAGGCGGTCTCGCCTTCCATCTTGGCCTGCACCAATACGTAGCCCGACATCAGATTGTGTTCTTTCACCACACGTTTACCGTTGCGGATCTGAACCGTCTTCTCCATCGGAATGAGAACTTGCTTTACGGTAGGAAGGGTGTTGTTATTGATTTCGGCATCAATATACTCCTTCACCTTGCCCTCTTTTCCTGTGATTGCGCGGAGCACATACCAATTCATTTCTGTCTCAGCAGCCATACGTACACGGGATTAGGGATAAACCGTAGTCATTACCAAGTGAAAAACCTTGTCCATGGCAAATACCACCAGTGCGATGACAATGGAAGCAGTGAGTACGACCACCGCACTGTGTGATAATTCAGTAAGGGTTGGCCATGTGGTTTTATACGCCAATTCTTTGTAAGAATCTTTGCAATCGACACCAAGATTCGTAATTCGATGTTTAG
>CAMZHB010000149.1 GCA_947306605.1 uncultured Prevotellaceae bacterium
CGCGCGACGAGGACGTTGCCGAAGAGGATGAGATGAAGACCCAGAAGGAACTCGGTGCCAGCAAGCTCACCATTTCTATCGCCGACGTTAAGGGTAACGACGACGTACATGGTAAAGACATTGCCGATATCAAGGAAGTGATTACCTCGAAGCCCGACGAGGACACGAAGGTGTTCGACTTTGTAGAACAGCCCCCCGTATTCTCGCAAGGCGGTGACGCAGGTCTTCTGAGGTGGATTAACGAACACTTGCGCTATCCGTCGGTTGCGCTTGAGAATGGCACGGAAGGCACCGTGATGCTCCGATTCGTTGTGACCAGCAGTGGTACCGTAGGCGACGTTCAGGTGCTCAAATCGGTTGACACCTACCTTGACCGCGAGGCCGTACGCGTTATCCGCGAACTGCCGAAGTTCTCGCCGGGTCGTCAGCAGGGTAAGCCTGTGAACGTTTGGTTCCAAATCCCCGTACGCTTCCATATTGAATAATATCTCAATAATGATACCCAGGTGGGAGCCGGTAGCGCGAGTGCTATCGGCTCTCATGTTTTTCAGGCGGTTTTTTCGGCGGAGCGGCGATTTTTTAGCAAAGATTAAACCGCGGACGTGTTGACATATCTAAAATAAAAGTAATTTTGCAACGGATATATTCAAAACTATGTATGACATGAGAAAATCTGTGCCAAATGTAAGGTTATTCATTTCCCTTGCGGCAGTGCTCGTGCTTGCCGCCTGCGGCCAGAAGAAGGCTGTGGAAGACAAGGCATTCTATGACGTGAGCATTGCGGTTGACGAAACGTTCCGTCCTATCATGGAAGAAGAGATGAAGGTGTTCAACGCCAAGCATCCGGAGGCTATAATGAAGCCCGTGTACGCGCCCGAAACCGACGCACTCAACATGCTGCTCACTGACTCCATCCGCATGGTTCTTGCCACGCGCCCGCTTTCGCAGAAAGAGAAGGACGCCATCCGTGCAACCTATCAACTGCAAGTCAGACAGCAGCCGGTGGCTTACGACGCCGTTGCCCTGATCATCAACCGCGCCAACCGCGACTCTTTGATTTCGATAATGGACTTGGAACGCATCGTGACGGGCCAGATCACGCGTTGGGAACAGCTGCAGAACGCCACGTCGCGCGGCGAGATTGAGGTGGTGTTCGACAACTCCAACTCCAGCTGCGTGCGCTACGTGAGAGACTCCGTTTGCGGCGGTGCCGAATTGCGCGGAAACATCAAAGAAGCGGTGACAAACCAGAAAGTCATCGAATACGTGGCGCAAACACCCGGTGCATTGGGCATAATCGGTGTCGACTGGCTCCGTAACGCCGATGACTCCACCAACCTTACCTTTAATAAAAATATACGCGTGATGAGCGTGGGCTATTCGTCGGTTACAACGGAGGACAACTGCTTCCAGCCTGTTCAATATTACATAGCAACAGGCCAATATCCGTTCACGCGCTGCCTGTACCTGATTACGACCGACCCGCGGCCCAAAGCATTCGGGGTATACTTCTATTTCTTTATGCGTGACCAAGATGCACAGCTTGTAATCACCAAATCATCGCAGTTGTTGCCCTACATGCCCGTTCAGGTAAAAACGGTAGAGATGACAGAATAAAGAAAAATGTTGCTCCATTCAATAATTATTACTAACTTTGCAACTAAAATTTCACTGAAATGAAGAAAAACAAAGTTTTATCGCTTGCAATCGCAGCTGTAATGGCCTGCGGTGCAAATACGGCCTACGCACAGGCCTATGAGAAGTTGACTCTGACACCTGAGGCAGAGCAAGCAGCAAAAGCCATGATCGAGAACTTCCGTAGCAATCCCGATGACCTGATTGGTTCCATCAAGAAGGCTACCAAGCAGTTCAAAATCCGCAAGAAGGAAGACCTCATCGCCATTGGCGCATACTGCTACAAACAAAAGGAGTATTCCCCCGCCATTTCGCTGGCCCAGCAGGTGTATGAGGATTACTATGACTATCTGCCTTCGCTCCATCTCGAAGGTGACTGCTACATGGACTTGCAACGTTACGGCGAGGCCGCACAAAAGTTTGAGGAAGCCCGCTCGGCCAACGAGAAGGACAAGTATGCCTACTTCCGCATCGTGGACGTGTACAAGTACATCAACCCCGACCACGCCCTGAACCTCATGGAGCAGGTCAAGGAGAAGTATCCCAACGACCCGGCCATAGGTAAGACGATGGCATCCATATATTATTTCCAGAACGACACGGCTAATGCCAACGCCACCTATACTGAGTACTTCAAGAATGTGAATTTCACCGACGATGCCGATGCTGCCACCGAGTATGCCATTGTACGTTTCCTCAACAAGGACTATAAGGGCTCGCTCGACGTAGTCAACGCCATCATAGGCCAACGTCCCGACGAGATAGCCCTGAACCGCATGAAGTTCTACGATCTTTATGAACTCGGTCAGTATCCTCAGGCCAGCGAAGCCGCAGACAAATTCTTCGGAAAGTTTGTTGACACGCTCTACAACTACAATGACTACAAGTATATGGGCGGTCTTCAGCTCGAAATGGGTAATGTCGCCAAGGCTGGCGAAGCTCTGGAGAAATCACTCGACATGATGCCGGAGGACAAGGGAACTCAGTTCAAGGACCTCAGCGACAACCTGAAGAAAGTGGGCAAATACGACGCCGCTGTCAAGGCTTACCGGAAGTACATCGAAAAGGAGAAGCCCGGCAGCCTGCCTGAGATGATCAAGATGGGACGTATCTACTACACGGCCCTCAATGACACCGCCGTTGCCGACCTTGAGACGAGAAAACACTTCATTGCCGCCGGCGACGAGATATTTAAGGTTGTTTCAGACAGTGCCAAGGACAGCTATCAAGGTCCTTACTGGCGCGCACGTTTGCACATGACGCTCGATCCTGAGAATGCCGTTGAAGAAGCTATGGCTCAGTACACCGAAGCCTTCAAACGCTTGGAAGGAAAAAGCGAAGACTACGACGGCATCCGCATTGAGTGCCTGCGATACATGATGTTCTATTATCTTAAAAAGGATGACTACGACAACTGTGCCGTTTACGTGAACAAAGTGCTGGCTTTGGACGCCAACGATGGCTTGGCAAAGCAAATTAAAGCCGCATTGTCGCAACTGAAATAGACATAGTACGCGTTATACCAAAGAAAGTGCAACCTCAAGTCGGGGTTGCACTTTTTGTTTTGCCTTGGATAACTTACGCTTCGTCTTCCAGAATTTCCTTGACGCTTTGGTCGACCTTGTAGAGCCGTTCCCGGCAGAAGGCTATCAGTTCTTTGGCCTCTTTCAGCAGGTCTGCCAGGGCGTCAATGTCTTGTTCGCTGTGTTCAACCTTGTCCACGATTTCTTCCAGTCGCTTGGTTGCCTGGGCATACGTCATTTTGTCTTCCATTATCTTGAGATTGTTAGTTTCAGTCAGTTCACGGTGCTCTCTATCTCCCCCTCGTGTAGGCGTGTCCTTACCACGTCGCCCGTTTTCACGTCTGTGGCGCGGCGCACGGCCTTCCCGTCCTTGAGCGTGATGGAGTAGCCCAGTTTCAGGATGCGCTTGGGGTCGTTCATGTCGACGGCCTGATCCGTGATGCGCAGCCTTTGTGCCGCGTTGGCCAGACTTTTGGCAGCCCCTTCCCTGAGACGGCGTTCGGTGTAAGCGAGGTTCATGCGGCCCATCTCGGTCCTGTGGCGTATGGAGCGCACGATGCTGCCGAACAAGTTGTCCAAGAGCAGCGCGTGTCTCTTATGAAAACCTTTTGAGAATTGCTGTAGAAACGTCGCGTGGCCGTGTATGCGCCGCTTTTCCGCCTCTACCTGAAGCGTGACCGCGTCTTTGATGCGCCCGTAGAGGAGAGCGAGCTGCTGAGCGTTGTCTTCCATGCGCGCAATGAGGAAATCGGCCACGGCAGTGGGCGTTTTCAGGCGCACATTGGCCACTTCGTCAATCACAGTCGTGTCCCGCTCGTGTCCGATTCCCGTTATGATGGGCACAGGATACTGTGCGCAGTGGTTGGCGAGGGCATAAGTCTCAAAACCGTTGAGGTCGCTCACGGCACCTCCGCCCCGTATAATCGCAACGGCGTCCCACGTCTCCTCGTCTTGCATGATGGCGTCGAGGGCGCGGATAATGCTGCGCTCAGTTTCCTCTCCCTGCATCACAGCCGGGAACAGCTTGAGGACAAACCGGAAACCGCCCGTGTTTTCGTCCATGTGGTGGCAAAAGTCGCCGTATCCCGCCGCCGTAGGTGAGGACACGACGGCAATGCGTTGGAGCAAGCGTGGCAGAGGCAGCTGTTTGTTCAGCCCAAGCACGCCTTCGCGCTCCAGACGTTCGAGAATCTCGCGTCTTTTCCGCGCCATGTCGCCCATAGTATAGGTAGAGTCGATGTCGGTGACGACAAGCGAATAACCATATATCTCGCTGAACGAAGGACGTACCTCCAGCAACACCTGAAGCCCCGCACAGAAGGCCTGTCCCGTGGTCTGCTCGAAGTCGAGTTTGAGCAGTTGGAACGTACCTGCCATGATGACGCCGCGGGCTTTGGCTACGGGCGTGTTGGAGCGCTCGCTCTTTTGGATAAGTTCGATGAAGCAATGGCCCTTGGGGGACATGTGCATTTCGCTAAGCTCCGCTTTCACGCGGTAGGTGCCGTCCAGCCCGGTCTCAATCAGTTCCCTGACCAGCGAATTGAACTCTTGGAGCGTCAGAATCTCACTCGTGCCCATCGTTATAGTTTTCGGAATGTAAAGTTACGCATTTTGTTCGGAACAAGCCCTTCCCGCCGGTTTCAATCTCGCTTCGGGCCACAAAAAACCGCCCCGTTGTTCACGAAGCGGCCGATACGTTCTTTTGCAAGTGGTGCCACCAGGATTTGAACCGGGGACACACGGATTTTCAGTCCGATGCTCTA
>CAMZHB010000150.1 GCA_947306605.1 uncultured Prevotellaceae bacterium
TTCACGAATGGTGACCCGGGTGTTTTCGCCGACGGTCGTATTTACGTTGCAAGGACCATAGACGGGTGCGGCCAGTCCGCCGTCGGGAGTGGCATACCAAAGATGTCCGATGAGCTTTGGCCAACTCTGGTGCATATTGGATGTGCAGCAGGGGTAGCCGTTGAGTGTGCCGAAGAGTTGGTCGGTGTCGGAGTGAGGTGTGGAGAAGGGCCTTTTGGCACGAGAAATCTCCACTTGGTTAAATTGCTGGTAGTATTGACGGGTCATGTAGTTGTCGTCGGCCTGTGTGGGCAAGGCATTATAAGCGATGCGTTCCAGCCAGTCGGCCCATTTGACGTCGCCGGTGATGGCCAGGATTTGCTCGAGCGAGAACATCATTTCCACCGCGGTGCATAGCTCTGAACCCTGAATGGGATCACCGTAACGCAGCAGTTCGTCGCCAGCCCATAGTCCGGTTGGCAAACCGATAGTGGTGCGAATGTCACGCATGGCCTGGTCAAGAGCCACTTTGTGTTCCGGGTTTTTGGAATACTGGTAATAAATGGCAGGTTCCTTAAATCCTTGTGCCAAATTCACGCAGTGCATACTGAGTTGTCTACGCAGGTGATCACCTTTCAGAAAAGTTCCGGTCCAGTCGAATGTCTGTTTGTGAATTAGCTCGCCCAGTTCCAGTAAGAAGGTTTCACCAGTAATGTTATAGAGCCAATAGACTACCATTAAGTTGTCGCCTCCACGTTGCTCTCCCCAGAAAGTCCAGTGTCCGAGCGGATTCTTTGGCAATTCTTTTAGCTGATACTTGAAGTATTTGGTCATAAACGGGATGACTCGCTTGTCACTCGTTGCTGAATAATACTGTTGTAGAACTTTGAGCACAACCATCTTGGGCCACCAGTCGCGGGCATTGTTGCGCTGCAGACCTTCCTCTTGGGGACGGTCGGTTTTGGGGCCGAAATAACCTTCCTCGTCTTGTGATGCCAATATCCAGGCTTGACTTTCTTTATCAATTCTTTGTCGCTGAGAATGTAGGCGAGGGGCAGAAGACCGTCAATCCAATACGGGCCGCGTTCCCATACGTCACCGTCACCGCCGAGCCAACCATTGCGCGGCCCCATGACTTCAGGGTAGATTTCGTCCAGATGTCCTGTGAGACCATCGCGCATTGTCTCAATTTGAGCACGTAACCAACCTTCGGGTTGAATTTCACCGATATTGAGTTCCACAAATGGATTCTCTGCCAGTGGTGCACGACTTGGGTAGTGAGGCACCTTGCTTGTTGCTTGGGATTCAACGCAGATGAATGCGATTATAGCCAGGATGCAAATAGAAAATTGTTTTTTCATTGGTATGGAATTATAATTTATATGTCAATGTTTGAGTTTCTCTGCCAGATAGTGGGCCGTGTAACCTTTTCCTTGTTCTACAATTTCTTCGGGTGTTCCGCAATCCACAAGATAGCCTCCTTCGTCACCACCTTCAGGCCCTAAGTCTATCACATAGTCGGCGTTTTTGATAACCTCAAGGTTGTGCTCAATGATAACAATGGTATGGCCGCGCTCTATCAGTGCGTTGAAGGCGCGGAGTAGAATGTGAATATCATGAAAATGAAGACCCGTCGTCGGCTCGTCGAAGATGAACAGGGTAGATTCCGTGCGTTCGGCTCCCAAGTAATAAGCCAATTTGACACGTTGGTTCTCGCCGCCGGAAAGCGTGGAGGAACTTTGTCCAAGTTTGATATATCCCAATCCCACATCCTGAAGCGGTTTTATGAGTTTGACGATGCGGTCCTGACGATGCTTTCGGAAAAAGTCGATGGCTTGGTCCACGGTCAGTTCTAGGATGTCGAAAATGTTTAATCCTTCATATCTTACTTCAAGTATATCCTTTTTGAAACGTTGTCCGTGGCATGCTTCGCATTCAATGCTCAAATCTGCCATGAACTGCATGGGAACTTTGATGACACCGTCGCCTTTACATTCCTCACACCGTCCACCTTCAGCATTGAACGAGAAGTATTGCGGGGTGTAGCCCATTTGTTTCGACAGGGGCTGCTCTGCCATCAGTCGGCGTATTTCGTCGTATGCTTTGATGTATGTAACCGGATTGCTGCGCGACGATTTTCCGATGCTTTCCTGGTCAATGAGCATTACATTCTTGATGCGGTCCGGATAACCTGCCAACGTCAAGAATTCGCCCGGTCTGTCGGCTGCTTCGTCCAAGTGACGTTTCATGGCAGGGTAGAGAATGCGGTCCACAAGTGTACTTTTCCCGCTTCCACTTACGCCCGTGACCACTGTCATCACATTGAGAGGGAATTTCACGTCGATTCCTTTTAAGTTATTAGCCCGTGCGCCTTTCACCTCTAGGTATTGGTTCCATGCACGGCGGCTTTGCGGTACGGGAATGTGCTCTTCATTCAACAAATAACGTATTGTGTAACTGCCGGAGCCCTTTTGCAGTTGGCTCATATCACCTTTATATACAATTTCGCCGCCGCCGCTGCCGGCTTCAGGACCTATGTCGATGATGTAGTCGGCGGCACGGATGATTTCCTCGTCATGTTCAACCACAATTACGGTATTGCCCAGGTCTTTCAGCCGTCTGAGAACGCTGATGAGTTGTCCCGTGTCGCGGCTGTGCAGTCCAATGCTCGGTTCGTCCAATATATACATGGAACCGATGAGGCTACTGCCCAGTGACGTGGCTAAACTGATGCGTTGGCTTTCGCCTCCCGACAGCGTGTTGGCAGCGCGGTTCAGCGTGAGGTAGCCGAGGCCCACTTCATCCAATACATCCAGTCGTGTGCGAATTTCTTTCAACAATCTTTCCGCTATTTCGGCGTCATGGTCATCGAATGTGAGCGCGTGGAAGAATTTTCGTAAGTCTTTCACGCTCATGTCGACCAAGTCACTGATGGTTTTTCCGCTTATTTTTACGTATTCAGTTGCTTGTTTCAACCTGTGACCGTGACAATCAGGACACGTCGTCTTGCCACGGTAACGCGCCAGCATCACACGGTATTGTATTTTATACTGATTGCGGTATAGCATTCGGAAAAAGGCATCAATCGACACCTGTTCTTCTTCCGGCAGAGCCTGTTCGGCTTCGTCACCGTGCCAAAGCCAGTCTTTCTGCTCTTGGGTAAGCATATAGTATGGTTCAAGAACGGGGAAGCCCCTCAGGCCCGCCCTTCGGATGAATTCTTCTTTCCACATGCCCATCTTTTCTCCACGCCAGCAAACCACAGCACCTTCATGAACGCTTAACGACGAATTCGGAATTACCAGCGACTCGTCGATGCCAATGATGCGGCCGAAGCCTTCGCACTTCGGGCAGGCTCCAGCAGGTGAATTGAACGAAAACATGGCGTCTGTAGGCTCTTCAAAACACAGGCCATCGGCCTCGAAACGTGTGGAAAATGTTTCAAGGCGATTCTTGTCCTTTTCGTAGAAGCGTAGGAACAACCGGCCTTCACCTTCATAAAATGCCGTTTCGACTGAGTCGGCCAAACGTGACAGGGCGTCCTTTTCATCACTCACTACCAGACGGTCTATGAGCAGGTAAACAGGTGGCGTGTCTTGTGGCACCTGTGATAGGGAGACATTAGCCTGACGTGTTATGAAATCGTCGAAACCAATAATTTCTCCGTCTACGTCCACTCGCGAAATGCCTTGTCCACGCTCCACTTCCAACTGTTTTTCCAGCGTACGGCCTTCAGGAATGTGTAACGGACAGAGCACCGTGAAGCGTGTCCCTGCCGCATGACTCCTTACACAACGGATGACGTCCTCCACGGTGTGGCGCTTCACTTCCTTTCCGCTTTTTGGAGAAATCGTTTTGCCCACGCGCGCGAACAGCATCCGCAAGTAATCGTATATTTCCGTTGACGTGCCTACCGTGGAGCGCGGGTTACGGCTACTTACCTTCTGTTCGATTGCAATGGCAGGCGGCAAACCGTGGATGTAGTCACACTCAGGTTTTTGCATACGTCCCAAAAATTGACGTGCATACGACGATAAGCTTTCCACATACCGGCGCTGTCCCTCGGCGTAGAGCGTGTCGAAAGCCAGTGACGATTTGCCTGAACCGCTCAGGCCGGTAATCACTACAAAGCGTCCCCGCGGTATCTCCACATCAATACTTTTCAAGTTGTTCACCCGTATGCCGCGGGCTATGATCGATTGGCTCATGCAATTTTCAAATATAAACTACAAAGTTACGAATATTCGGACACAAATTCATCTTCTTCCACTGTCTTTTCATATTACTATAGCAAAAATAGCCCGCTTCAAATCCCAAGCAGACTGTTTGATGCAGCCGGGGTGTTTACAATACTATTTTCCCCATAATTCTAAGTATTCGTGACACCGTCTATAATACTCCCGACGTCTTCTCTATTACTACACGTACTTTTTTTGATTCCTCACGAGCTGTAATAAAGACCAAACATGCAGTCTTAAATATCACATGCGCTTCCTATAATATTACATGCCCTTTCACAAGTCGTCTCATCCCCACTTTTTGTCCGAATAAAGTTTATATTTGTATAAATATAGGCTATATTTACACAGATAAAACTTTTGTTTTTACAAATAAAGTCTTTATTTACATTTTAAATGAGACGATGACGGTTTGAAACGGCGTTTCGGAAGTTTTAGGTGGAGTGTGTGGTATTATAGACGGCTTGTTGTGTGTTTTATTTGTGGCGATTGCTATTTTCTGCCCCTTCTGTATGCGGGGATGACGGGATTTTTGTAAATTTGAACTCAAATTCAATATGCCATTTACCGTGGCGTGACAAATGATTGGAAAATCCTTTTGTCGGTCCGGACTGATAAAGAGAATGTATTAAATGAATTGATATAAGAGAAACATGGAGGATCTTTTAAGACTGTC
>CAMZHB010000151.1 GCA_947306605.1 uncultured Prevotellaceae bacterium
CTAGAGTGTAAGGATATGGCCCATTTTGAAGGCAGCCCGCTGCAACGTTCCCACATTTCGTGCGTGGTCACTATGATCATGTGTCATAAAAATGGCTCTCAGTTTTGTCAACGAGACACCTGACTCCACCAAATACTTTTTTAGACGGCGTATACCCACACCTGCATCAATCAGAAAAAAGCCTTCTTCGGTATGAAAGAGGAATGCGTTTCCGCAACTCCCACTTCCCAAGCATCTAAATTCGAATAATAGCTGTTGCATCAAATGTAAAGTTACGAATAAAAAAGATCGGAGGCATAATCCATGACGACACTTCCTCTATATACCTTTATTAATAGTGTCTCTCAGACATATTGAGACTCGAATCATTTCTTTCACAAAGCATGTGGCTCGTAGTTACACATAAGTGGCCAGTTAGCGAAACTATATGGCTCGTAAAACGACACAAGTGGCTTGTTCAGCCATACAAACCCAGGACGGCTCATCTCATCACGTTTTTGACACCTTTTACAGCCTTTATTTTTTTGACAAGACGCTCCAAAGCCGTTGTATCAGTAATCATAAGCGTCAGCGAGCCTGTGAAAAGACCGTCGTTGACCTCTATGTTGAAAGAACGCATGTTTATTCTCTCCTCTTTGCTTATGATGGAACTGATGTTGTTAACTACGCCGAGACTGTCGTTCCCTACAATGCGCAACAAAACCGGATACATTCCCTTGTTTCCGCTTTCTTCACCGGCCCAACGCGCTTTTACGATGCGATAACCGAAACGTTCGCGCAATCTGACGGCATTTGGACAAGCTTTACGATGGATTTTAATGCCACCCATCCGGGTTACGAAGCCGAAAATATCATCTCCGTACACGGGATTGCAGCATTTGGCAAGACTATAATCAAGTCCCTTAAGATTACGGTCGATTACCAACACGTCATCCTTTGATCCGGAAGTGTCAGTAACACTTTGCAGAAATTCATCCGCACTGTGTACTTCATTTTTCTCCACCAGTCCCTCGTCTATCTGCCGTCTCAGTATATACGCCTCCAACACCGTCTCCATTGAGAGCCGTCCGTCGGCGAGATCCTTGTAGAAAAGAGTGATTTCCTTGTACCCAAGCCGGCCGATCGTTTGATGTAGGATGTTCTGGTCCAATTGTAGCTTGCGATTACGGAAAGTTCGTTCCAACTGTTCGCGGGCCAGCGCGCCTTCTTTCAATTCCAGTTCCTTGATGCTTTGGCGTATTTTTGCCCTGGCGCGACCTGTGGCTACAAATTCGGCCCATGCCCGCTTGGGAGTCTGTGACGGAGATGTCAGAATACTGACTTGGTCTCCGCTTTGCAGGAGTTGCCTTATCGAAGCATTCTTTCCGCTAATCTTAGCTCCGATACAGTGGTTCCCGACATTGGTATGGATGGCATAAGCAAAATCAAGCACCGTGCTACCTTGCGGTAATTTATACAAATCTCCCTTTGGCGAGAACACATATACCTCATCGGTCTTCAGACTCGTGTGTATTTGGTCCATTACCTTGCGCTTATCGGTCGCTTCCAAGGCTTCTCTCATGTCGGACAACCAACTTTCGATGCCGCTGTCCCCAGATTTGACGCCCTTGTAGCGCCAATGTGCCGCCAATCCGTGTTCTGCGACATCGTCCATCCGTTCTGTACGAATCTGAACTTCGACCCATTTGCCTTCAGGTCCCATTACAGTGATGTGAAGACTCTCATAGCCGTTACTTTTAGGGATAGACAACCAGTCACGTAGCCGTTTGGGATTTGGTTTGTACTTGTCAGTAATGAGACTGTACACTTGCCAACACTCCGACTTCTCTTTATCTCGGGGCGCATCAAGTATAATTCGTATTGCAAACAAGTCATACACTCCTTCAAAGTCACAATGCTGTTTTTTCATCTTTTGCCAGATGGAGTGAATGCTCTTGGTTCGTCCTTTCATGTGATAACTGAAGCCGGAGTCGTTCAACATTTGCTCTATTGGCGACATAAAACGCTGCATATACTCCTCACGGGCCCGTTTTGTGGCGTTGAGTTTGTCTTTGATGTGATAATACGCTTCCGGCTCAAGGAATTTCAGCGACAAATCCTCCAATTCACTTTTTATCTGGTACAATCCCAGTTTGTGAGCCAAAGGTGCATAGAGCCAAGCTGTTTCTTCCGCCACCTCAGTCCTATATTCTGACTCATCAGGTCCGTCTAAGAATCGCATAAGTACCAGTCTGTCAAAGATCATAATCAATATGACTCTGACGTCTTCGGCCAATGAGAGCAGCAAGCCGGAGAAATTCTCACTTTCTGTCCCATGTGATTTTAAGTAAAGCGATTTTACGCGGGTCAAACCATAGAGTATCCGGCCCACATCTCCGCCAAGTTTATCCTGAACCAGCTTGATAGTCTCGTCATCTGAGACCTCGGACGACAATAAGCACGCCAAAACCGTGTCACGCCCCACTCCGCCGTCCCGGGCGGCCACAATAGCGGTTTTCAGAGCACGTGTGAAAGGATTAATGCCATATGTCACAGTGCACACGTGACCTTTGCGCTCTGCAATATTTGCGAATATGGTTCTCGTAAGCCGATAATCGTTTTGTTGCATCCTGTCTGCAACTGTTTTTCGCAGTTCCCGATACAACTGAAGTGTTTCAGAGCCATTGTTCAGTCGCGTTTCATTGATCTTTTCCGGCATGTGCATTACTTTGTATACTAATTATAATGCAAAGTTACCGTTTTTCGCGGGACATAAGCCATGATAGCCCTCACTTTTTGTAATAATAACAACGACAAGTTCGAGCACGTACGTTTCAGGTCTTGCACTGCAATGCCCTAATGTGTGCATAGTTCAAGCTGTTATGCACATGGAGCAGGCTAACGCGGCTAAATTTAATCGCTTTATAATTATTATTTTAAGCATCTTTGATATGGTTTGAACTATGTTTGTTTTGCTAAACGGGAAGTTTGAGTTAAATTTGCAGCTAACGGATATAAAAATGACAAATGACGGACAAGGGAAAACCATATGGTTCAAACTGCCGCAAAAATTAAAGATAATAATACAGAAATGAGTGTTATGTGTGAGCATACTGACGAAAAGAAAAAGAGTATGAATTTCATTGAGGAGATTGTCGCAAACGATTTGTCTGAAGGCCTGAATAACGGCCGCTTACAGACTCGTTTTCCGCCGGAACCCAATGGTTATCTTCACATAGGCCATGCTAAGGCGATTTGCATGGACTTTGGCGTAGCCCAGAAATATGGTGGCGTGTGTAACCTACGGTTTGACGACACCAATCCCCAAAAAGAGGACACAGAATATGTGGATGCCATATTGGAAGACATCACATGGTTGGGATTTAAGTGGGGCAATGTATATTATGCAAGCGACTATTTCCAACAATTGTGGGATTTTGCCGTACGCTTAATCAAAGAAGGCAAGGCTTATGTCGATGAACAATCGAGTGAACAAATAGCTCAGCAAAAAGGAACTCCCACTCAAGCCGGCACAGAAAGCCCTTACCGTAACCGACCTACAGAAGAAAGTCTGGCTTTGTTTGAGAAAATGAATCGGGGCGAGGTCGAAGAAGGCGCCATGGTGCTCCGTGCAAAAATCGATATGGCCAGTCCGAACATGCATTTCCGAGATCCGGTGATTTATCGCGTAATAAAGCGAAGCCATCACCGCACGGGAGACACCTGGAAGGCATATCCCATGTATGACTTCGCACATGGACAAAGCGACTATTTTGAAGGCGTGACCCACAGTCTGTGTACACTTGAGTTTGTGCCTCACCGCCCACTCTACGATTATTTTATCGATTTGCTTAAGGAAGGAAAGGACTTGCAGGACCATCGTCCGCGCCAATATGAGTTTAACCGGTTGAACTTAACCTATACTGTGATGAGCAAGCGCAAACTTCTGGCTCTCGTACAGGAAGGTCTTGTAAACGGATGGGATGATCCGCGCATGCCAACCCTATGTGGTCTGCGCCGTAGGGGATATTCTCCGGAATCAGTGAAAGGTTTCGTTGACATGATTGGATATACGAAGTTCGATGCTTTGAATGATTACTCCATGCTCGAAGCTGCCGCCCGCGAAGATTTGAATAAACGTGCTCTTCGTGTAAGTGGCGTGCTGAATCCTGTAAAACTGACTGTCACCAACTATCCTGAGGACAAGGAAGAACCGATGGAGGCCATCAATAACCCGGAAAACGAAGCCGACGGTGTTCATACTGTCACATTTAGCCGTGAACTGTGGATTGAACGCGAGGATTTCATGGAGGAAGCCCCCAAAAAGTTTTTCCGAATGACTCCTGGCAAAGAGGTAAGGCTGAAAAACGCTTACATTGTGAAGTGTACCGGCTGCAAGAAAAACGATAACGGCGAAGTAGAAGAAGTTTTCTGCGAATACGACCCCGACAGCCGCAGCGGAATGCCAGGTGCCGACCGCAAAGTCAAAGGAACGCTCCACTGGGTCAGCCGACGTCATGCAGTAAAGGCAGAGGTGAGGCTCTATGACCGGCTCTTCTCTGTGGAAAACCCAAGTGCTGACGAGCGAGACTTTCGTGAATTGTTGAACCCCGACAGTCTGAAGGTACTTACTGAATGTTATGTCGAGCCATATGCTGCCCAGCAACCGCCACTAACCTATTTGCAATTCCAACGTATAGGTTATTTCACTCCAGATAAGGAAAGCACGCCCGGGCATCCGATATACAATAGAACAGTTAACTTGAAAGATACCTGGGGTAAACAGTTGAAAGGATAAAGTCTCCCATGATTCTGCTAACTGCCTTTTATCAAACGTTGTTAGACGAACTGAATTATTTCAGTCTCACAATTCTGATGGCCTTAGAGAGTTCTATTG
>CAMZHB010000152.1 GCA_947306605.1 uncultured Prevotellaceae bacterium
GTTTTAACATTCGAGCGTTAAAACCGTTGATGCAAGCCCCGATTTCGGAAAACAGAAGTCAGACTTCGGTGCGCAAAGGCGGCGTTTCGGAATTCCGAAACGCCGCCTTTGTTTTCCTTTTGAGCAAAACGGTAACCACAGAGGGGCCGGGCCTGCGGTTTTCGACACTTCAGCGCGACAGGAGCGCCGCTTTCAAAATTAAAACCGTATCTTTGCAATGAATATGAAACACTACCGTCACTTCCGTCTATTGGCCGCCGGCCTTATGCTCACCCTGGCCGCTCCCGCCGCCCATGCCCAACAATGGACCGTGCTGGGAGAGAGTTACACACCCGACACCCTGTTTCACACGACCGTGGCCCCGGGTATCACGCAAACCACGCTCGACCTCAAGGGCGGCACCATGAAACTGCGCGTCTGCTACGCCACCGCCGACCTCGGCCGCGTCCGCCCGCGGGTCGTCAAAGGGTGCGACAGCATTGCCGGTCACGAAACGCTGTCGGGCATGGCTCAACGCAAAGGCCGGCGCTACATCGCGGGAGTGAACGCCGACTTCTTCTACGAGACCGCCCCCTGCGGCGCCACCGTGGTTGACGGTGAGTTCTACTGGGCCGGCGGCGAGGGATGGCAAGGTCTCGCCATCGACAGCAACGGGAAACCGCACATCGTGCAGAACGCCGTGTTCAACAGCGTCATCGAGGGCCAGGCCATAAGCGTCAACACCGAACAGGCGTACGACGGCCTCACGCTCTACACCCCGCGCTACGGACACAGCACGAGAACCGACGCCACCGCCGCCGAAGTGGTGCTCAAGCCTGTGGGCCGGCAACGCACCGTCACACCGGGGCAAGACATGACGTTCAAAGTCACCAGCACAGCAGGGCCAAGCAGCCACAATCTGCGCATCCCGCGCCACGGCTTCGTCCTCTCGGGCAGCGGCAATGCCGCCGAACGCATAAAAGGGCTGCGCCCCGGGCAACAGCTCCACTTCCGCCTGGACGCGTGGGCTGACGGGCGGCAGATGAACGACATCGTTCAATTTGTGGGCGGATGCCCGCGCATCCTCTCCGGCGGTCAGGCGCTCGACACGGAAGGCGTGCTCGACCATCTCGCAGGCAAACATCCGCGCACCGCCGTGGGCTACGACAGCACGGGCACGAAACTCGTCATCCTGGTGGTGGAAGGCCGCAGCGCCCATTCACACGGCATACGGAGCCGAGGACTCGCCGACATCATGCGGTCGCTGGGCTGCACCGAGGCCCTCAACTTCGACGGCGGCGGCTCCTCGGAACTCTACGTGCGACGGCTCGGGCCGCGCAACTTTACCACCGACGGGCACGAGCGCCGTGTCATCAACGCCCTGTTTCTTTCGAAAGGGAAATAGACTTGAACGACGGATTATAATAAAAAAACGCAGGGACAAGCCGTGTCTCTGCGTTTTTTCGTTCTGCCATCAACGCCGGTCGCGGTGACGGTAGGCACCTCGCGGCCTGTCGCCACGCCCTTGGAAGCGCTGCATGTATTCGTCGCTGATTTCGCGAATCTTGATGTTCTTGAACCACACCTCGTCGCCATGGTCCTGAAGAAGAATGTGCCCTTCGGCCGCGTTGCCGAAATTGGGCCAATCGCGATACTTGCTGTAGGCCACAAGGGCATTCCACTCCTGGTTGTCGCGATTGTACTCCAAGAGTTTCTCGCCGTTAAGCCAATGCTCGACGTGGCGGCCGCGAACAATAATCATCGCCCTATTGAATTCATTAATGTTGAACGGTTTCTTTTCAGGAGCAGGAATCAGGTCGTAAAGCGAACCCAATTTACGGTTGCCCTTGACACCCAACTTGGCATCGGGATGACGTTCGTCGTCGAGAATCTGGAACTCGCAGCCGATGGCCGAGCCTTGGCCTTTGTTCAAATCGGGATCGACGAAGTATTTGATGCCGCTGTTGGCACCCTTCGTAATCTTAAAGTCAACGGTAAGTATGAAATTCTTGTACTTGCGCGTCGTGACAATATCACCGCCGTTGGTGCTCTCGCCGCCATTGCCTTTCAACACTTTCAAGATGCCGTTCTCGATGACCCATCCCTTCTCGGGGAAGCCGTCAAGCTTGGCACCGCGCCAACCCTCGGTGGTTTTACCGTCCCACAGCAGGCGCCAGCCCTGGGCCTTTTCACGGGCGGAAATCGTGTTGTCAATGGCATTGACCTGCGGCGTACGACGGTCTTCTGGCGAAACGTAGCGCGACACGTCCTTTGTGCAAATGCGAATGTTGCGCCAGCTGATGGTCTTGCCTTCCTTGGAGGCGTCTTTGCCAATCGCGTGGACCTGCAGGGCAATGAATCCGCTGAGCGTCTTGTCGTCCAACAGATCGGCACAGGCAACGCCATTGACCCACGTGCGGATGTTCGGGCCTATGGCTTCCACACGGGCGCTGTTCCATTCATTATTCTTAAAAGCCGACTGCGCAGACGGATGCTTGGTCATAGGATAGAGCCATCCGCGTCGGGCCTCGTCATAAATGCCGCCCGTCCATGCACGCGGACTGGGATCTATCTCGAACTGATAGCCATGCACACGGCCGTTGTTGTAACTCTTTAAGCTCTCACTGCGCAATTGTACGCCCGAGTTGAGCGCGTCGTCAACGCGGAACTCAAATTCAAGGATAAAATCACCATAGTCCTTTTTCGTGCAAAGGAAACTGTTGTCCGTGTTTGCTTTCGTATAACCCACGATAGTGCCGTTCTCCACCCGATAGTCGGCAGCACCGCCGCGCTGTATCCAGCCGCTAAGGTTTTTTCCGTTGAACAAAGGCGTCCAATCCTGTGCTGCGACGGAAAGGGAGAACAACGGGAGAAAAAGGAGAATTACGCTCCTCAGACAGGTGGAAGCGAAGACTTTTGATAATAATGTTTTCATATATACAGGGTATTTGCTTTTAAAAAATGGTCGGGAAATCATTATAAACGATAGAATTCTTCCCATCCCTTACGCGGTGGCAGACCACCTGCGAGAAGGGCGTTAGCGAAGGCGTTGTTGGTAAACTGCTTGGTGCGCGGATCGAAGAAAAGTTGGGTGTTCAGGCGCTGGGCAATGACTCCGAGACAGAACACCTGAGAGAGCACACCATTAACTTCAAAGGGAGAACGTGTCTTCTCCTGTCCCATACAGGCGAGCAGGAAGTTTTCCTGATGATTACTCGGGCTTTTGGGCACCTCAGGCAGACGGCTTGCCATCTCACGCGCCTTTTCTTCGGGAATAATACTGAGAGTGCTTCCATGACTGCCGCCTTTGAAGATAAGGTCGCGCGTATAAATAATTTTGCCAGGATTGAGTCGCGCCTGCGGCGTTGCGCCCTGATTGGTCGACGGGATATTCGGGTTGTACTTCGACCCTCCATAACCTTCCGGCAACGGCGGAAGGTTGTCGAGGCCGTCATACCACGTAATGTCAACCGGAGGCATAGAACCACGAGGGCCGAAACGGAAGAGTATCGTGGAGGAATAGGGATAGAAAAAGTCGTTGTGGGCTTTTTGGTACAGGAGCGTCACCTCGTAAGGCAAGCCAAGGTCCAGAAATTCATGGACGGTGTCGAGGATATGAGCTCCCCAGTCACCAAGGACTCCCATTCCGAAATCGTACCACGAACGCCATTCTCCCTGATGATAACGCGGCGAATAATCATGCCAAGGCGAAGCGCCGAGCCATGTGTCCCAGTCCATGCCTGCGGGCAACGTTTCCGCCTCGGGCATGTGTTTCATATTAGGATCGAAACTATGCCAGCGACGGCTGTTGTTCATATGTGCTGTCACAGCCGTTACATCTTTGATAATGCCAGCTTCCTGCCAAGCCTTGAACTGGAAATAGTTCGCCTCAGAATGTCCCTGGTTACCCACCTGAGTTGCCAATTCGGGATGACGCCGGGCCATCTGCATCAGCAACTCGGCTTCATGGAACGTACGCACCATCGGTTTTTCCAAATAGATATGCTTCCCATGAGCCAATGCCATCATGGCGATAGGGAAATGGGTGTGGTCGGGCACGGCGACAACAACGGCCTCAAAGTCTCCACTGGCTTTTTCGAAGAGTTCGCGGAAATCGCGATAACGCTTCACCTCAGGAAACTTGCCCAGTATCTTTTGACACTGTTTGCCATCAAGGTCCACGTCACAGAGCGCCGTCACCTCGACTTTACCGGTGCGGAGAAAGTCTTCGATGTCTTGTTCTCCGCGATTGCCTATTCCAATAAAAGCCACTTTTACCTTGTCTTTTTTGGCTTCGGCGGCTTCACGGGAAGTCATCATATAAGGGGTAGCGGCGTTTAGGTTCTGGGCGCCGCCCAAAGTCAAGCCGGCAACACCTGCGCTCATCAGTCCGAGGTCTTTTAGAAAATGTCTTCTGTCCATCTGCGTTAAAATTTAAACTTGTCCACAAAGATGTGTATTCAATATAATATACTTGCAAATGTAATCAATTTATTTTTATTATACGTTGCCCCAGCACCACTTTTTCACCGGTTTCTCCGCCATTTTTAGCCTGTTTCTTGTCTCTTTTTGATTTTTCAGCACCAAAATGTTCGCTGTTTAAGCGAGATTACTTAACTTTGTCAAACGAAAATACAACTAAAACGATATCTATTTATGAAAAGACATTCTTTGATAATGTTTGTGTTGGCATGCGCCATGTCGCAGCCGACGTTCGCCGTGAATCCGCCCACCATGGGTTGGAGCACGTGGAACACGTTTGCGCTCAACATCAACGTGCTCAAGGGCAAGCTCCACAAGAGCATTCTACTAGCGTACCTCTACTTGCGCATTGCCGATACGGTCGAAGACGACCCGGACATGAAGGCTTCTGAAAAAGAAGTGGTTCTGGGTAAG
>CAMZHB010000153.1 GCA_947306605.1 uncultured Prevotellaceae bacterium
GCGGCTCGTAATCCCGACACGCCGCTTCTGCAGCATAACGGTATTTCTCTACTTGGCGGGGTCTATAATCAGGTCGGCACTCTTTGTGTTGCCGTCGGTAAGCGTCTTCCAGATGACAATCTTTCCATCGTTGTTTAGCTCCATCTTCCGGATGTCGATGATGCTGTTGTTTTCATATTGGTGGCTGATGTTTCCGAAATTGCTGCCGCTGTCCTTGATAGTGAAACGCCCCGTGCTTCCTTTCACGGCGGTGGCTACGGTCTCTGCCTCGCAATGCGAGAAATCGTTGGAACTGGAATTGATGACTCCTCCGTTGCCGTCGTTGTAAATCCGGAAAATGGTCTTTTCGTAATTGATGCCGGTCTGGTCAACCTCGATGTTATCCACCACAACGTTGTTTACGAAATTGATGTTCATCCCCCGGTCGCCACTCTCACGCACATAGACAATGCCTGACCCGGGCAGGCTGGTGTTCTGCCAACGTTCACAGCGCGCGCCGCGACAGAAGGTGTTGCCGGAAATGTTGATACAGTTAATGCTGGGCTTGTGTATTTCGGAATCGATGAGCCAGTTGTCGCGGGCCTTCTCATTGAAAAGCATGATGCAACTGTGTGTGGCGGCATCGAAGATACAGTTTTCAAGATTGAAGATGATACATGCTTCGTCAATAATCATATGGATAAAGTTGAACTCGAACTTGCAGTCAAGGAAACGTGCCATACCGACCCCTTTGACAACGGCGCCGGCACCAATCTTGCGGAGCGTGTTGGGCATGGAGTCGTCAATACCGTGTGCCTGGATGTCGTAGTTGAGCATATTGGTGTTGAAATGGCAGTCCTGGCAAATGTAATCGGAGGTCCATGCAGTGAAAAGCCCGAAACGGCAGGCACTGAAATAAGTCCCTTTGATTTTCTCAATGTAACGGCCTTCGGCACGTATGCCGTAAGTGAAACCCACAAACGAGCAATCGAAAATGGCATCAATGGAACCTGCATCGGTCTTCATGAGGATACCGCAGGTCTGCAAAGGCCGTCCGTCGGGACCATCGTTGTCGTGTGTGTTTCCACTGGTATAAAGTGTCTCATCACCCAAGACAGATATTCCGAACATACTGAGGCTGCCTCCCTTAATGAAACGTATGGCATTGATGCGGGAACTGGTCTTGAAACCATAGTGAACATTCCTTACCATATTGGCATATACGCTCTCACTCCAGTTGAGACCGCGAAACAGCACATGACGACTTATCACGATGGTGTTGTTGATGGGATACACACCGTCCACAACGATAACAGCCCGGGAAACGGCAACAACATCGTTTATAATCTTCGAGTTGTCCATGTTTCCAGGAGATGCGCCGAACCAAGAAAGAGTGACTTCCTGATTGTAGAGCTGACCGCTGTAGGAGCAACCGGAGAACTGTACCAGGCCATCGAGGTATGTGTTGTCAAAAACAACAGAGCCATTCTTTATCAGACCGCCGTTGAATCTCAACACACATTCAGAGGGAACGGTCAGCATCTGCCCTTTAAGGTCAAATACATCCCGTATCTCATAGACAGTACGTCCCGCATTCATCTGTGAACCCAGGTCACGGCTCGCATCAAGCATCACATGGGCAAAACATCCGTCGGTTCCAGAGCGGTCCCGGGCAATAGTCAGACCCGGCATGAGCAGACCGACAAGCAACAGTATCAAACAAAGGCAGCCTTTGACTTTCATTTCAATCTTATTCTTCACCATTCAAATCCATTCATTATTTACGCAAGAATAAATAAAAAAGCGGCAAAATCTGCCGCTCTTTTATTTTAATATTCGTCTTCGTTGAAGAAAAAGTCTTCTTTGGTAGGATAATCAGGCCAAAGATCTTCTATGGAGTCGTAAGGTTCTCCTTCGTCTTCAATTTCTTGCAGGTTTTCCACGACTTCCAAGGGAGCACCCGAGCGCATGGCATAGTCAATGAGCTCGTCTTTGGTGGCGGGCCAAGGTGCATCTTCCAGTTTTGAAGCCAATTCAAGTGTCCAGTACATCGTTTTTTGGTTTTGAAAAATGGTTAGTCGCAACGATATGTCGCTGAAATTTTCGGCAAAAGTACAATTTTCGCCAGATGAACCAAACTAAAAGACTCTTTTTTCCTCTATGTCTTGTAAAAAGTTAACTTTTCGTGCCAAGACAAAGAGGAAATCGGACAATCTGTTAACGTAAGATTGCAAAATGGGGTCAATCGGAGCCTCTTCGGCCAGCGAAATGATGCGACGTTCGGCACGACGGCACACGGTGCGACACACATGGGCCACAGCGGCCCCACGGCTGCCTCCGGGAACGATGAAGCAACGGAAGGGAGGTATAGAGGCGGTTATTTCGTCAATCTCATGCTCCAATTGTTCTACCAATGTGGCGTCAAGACTTTGTGCGGGTTTACCTTCCTGTGGCGGGGTAGCCAGAAGGGTGGACACATGGAAAAGGGTACGTTGCACGTTTTCTACTGTCTCTCGGTCATGGTCGTCGGTGAGGTAGGTAACTAGCAGGCCGAGCTGGCTGGAAAGTTCGTCAATGGTACCGTAGGCTTCGAGCCGTGCACTCGCTTTGCTCACACGGACGCCTCCTATGAGGGAGGTCTGTCCGGCGTCGCCGGTACGGGTGTAAACGTTTGATTTTTTCATATGAGATAGTTTTGTTTCTGACGTGAAGGATCGAAAAATAAGATACCTCTGCGGCCGAGGTCAAAGGAGGCCGTGGCATCGGGATGACGCAAGAGGGCGTCCCATACGTTGCGGACGGCAGGCCGAAGAATGTCTTCGAGAATGATACATGCAGGAGGCGTTATTTCGCCAGCACGCACAGCACGCTCGGCATCGGCAGCACAGGCTGACGCATAGTAGAACAGACTGTAAAAACTGCCGCTCTTGGCGGAACTGCGCAAGTAACTTTCGGTCGTTTGGGTCGCACCGTGTACATAGACCGTTTGGGGATTGAGCCAAGCACAGATGCGGAAAAGTTGTTCATCACTCCGTGTGCCGTTCAGTGTGTCGAAAGCGTAATAACGATGTTTTCCGAACAGGACATCAGACACAAATTCGTACGCCCACGGCGATTGTACGCCGAAACCCATGCGGTGTCGCCACCGCATGGGTTTCGAAAGCCAATATCGAAGCAAACCGTTCACGGGAACCGTTATTTCTTCACGATCTTGCGTGAACAGGTCAAATGTTTTCCTTCATAAACGCGCAACACATAGGTGCCGGCAACAAGGTGAGAGGTATTGATAACACAACGTTCGGATGCTTCGGCCTTGCCTCGGGCACATACTTTGCCAGAGAGGTCCACCAAATCGGCCCGCATGGACTCGCCGTCGGTCGTTTCGCGAACAACGGTCAATTGTGTAGAAAACGGTGACGGACCGATCTTGTAGCGATTAAAAATAGCCACCGTCTCAATGCCTGTCGTGCGCTTATACAGTTTCCATGTTACCGAATTGACATGTATTTCGGAATGATTGTTTATACGCAGTAAATTGGTCGTGTCTTCCACCATGGCCGTACACCGGTAAGTTCCCTTGGGCAAGTCGAAGGTACGGAGATTCACTGAATCCACGTCACGGGCAATGGTATCACCTTCGAACAGCCACCGGATTTTTAACGTATTGGGTGACGGTTCCAGCAGTTTCAGTTTCAACGTCATGGCACTGTCGGCCATGGAATTAATGGCCGTAATTTTCGGCTCGGTTCCACTTATGGGGTTCACAATAGCATGAATGCACTCTACGATGTTTTCTTTGCAAACGGCACAGAAAGGATTGTTGAGACCGCGCATGAGGCAATCGTAGTGGGGACGCACCCATGTGTTGGTGGTATCTTCAGTGAAATGGAACATGCCGATGCCTTCACTACCCAGCCAATTCTTCCATTTGATTTTGGTGGAGTCGTTTTCGGCCGTAAGGTTCGGAGCTTCGTAGCCTCCGCCATTCCAATATTCGTCGCCAAGATGGCCAAAACCATGACCCGACTCGTGGCACAGAGTGCGGGGTGCCGTCTGATTCTTCGAGTAACAGATGAATTTGCTTGAGCCCGCGCCTCCGTACTTTGTGGTATTCGTGATGATAATCACCAAATCGTAGCTGGGATAATTGGTGGCAAGAACCTTGTTGACGGCATTCCAATCGGTGGGCCAAGGCATGCGGTCCACACCGGCAGTACCGAAGCACACTTTATAGAACGTATCCTTAGGTTTGTCAGGCGTGAGGCCGGCACCGCTTTCATTCGACGGAGTTTTGATACAAACGAAATTGAAATACTGGCTGTAGCGTTTGTAAGGATCCTCGTTCAAGAAGTAGCGCATGTGCTTGGCCGCATCCACGGCAAACGTACTCAGTTGCGATTGGGTATAGCCATCACCAAGAAAGACGATGTTGATGGATTTTTCACCGGACCAGCGCATTGTGTCCACGTCAAACTTATACGATTGGGCGCTGGTTGTGGCAAAGCCCAGAAACAGTGCTAGAAGCACCAGGCATTGTCTCATTCTACTTCTCATCATGATGATTCAGCGGAAAGTACTTTTATTTTTTGACCACCTTGCGCGTTAGAACAAGTTGCTTGCCGTCGTAAATGCGTACCACATAGATGCCGTCGGGCAGCTGGGCCGTGCTGAGCGTACAACGTCCGCTGTTGTCTCCTTTACCACGAGCACAGATTTGTCCGGAAAGGTTCACCAGTTCTACACGCAGCGTCTCACCAGTCGATTTCTCACGGGTTACCGTCAGATGGGTGGAGAAAGGCGTAGGTGTTACTGAATAGCCGTTCTGTGTGGCAACAGC
>CAMZHB010000154.1 GCA_947306605.1 uncultured Prevotellaceae bacterium
GTGACGGCACACCTCAAAGAAACCACCACACGCATGAACCGGTTGCTCGCCAACGACATACCCCAAATGACATCAAAGCTCACCCAAGTGGGCACCAATGTCGACGTGCTCACAAACAAGCTGAGCCAACTGGAATACGAGAACACCCTCAAGGACGTGGACCAAACGTTAGCCGAAACCCGCCAGCTGACCCAGGAACTGAACGAAAAAATAAATTCAACCACTGGAAACCTCGGGCTCTTGCTTAACGACCGCACGCTCTACGACAACCTGACGCGTACATTGGCTTCGTCCGATTCGTTGCTCACCAACCTGCGCCAGCAACCCAAGAGATACGTACACTTCTCCGTCTTCGGAAAAAAGGACAAGGAGAAAAAATAACCCATACCAAACACGGCCCGTCCTACCCACCGGCCTGTTAGGATTGAACCCCGCATACTTTTCCTGACAATTGCTTTCATAAAGAGTATGACGGACATCCGGCTGTCCAGACAAAAGTATAAAAATTGTAGCCCAGAATTGATAAAAAATGCAAGGAACACAGCCTGCAGAAAATACTTATTCTAAATAAGCAAAGTTCACACAAAGGCAGCGAAAACAAATCATAAAACACTAATAATCAGCACAGGAACAACAACAAGACACCACCGGGCCGGCAAAACAAGCCTGAACACAACTCACTGAAACAAGCGTTAACACGTGTGGACAAAAAAAATGGCCACAAGGCTTAATTCAGAATAAAAAAGTGACAACGGCTTAATAAAAAAACGATTACAAAATGACGACGTTTTTCATGGAAAAAATCATCCTTGCACAATCGCGAAAAAAGTCGGAAATTTGCATTACGAAATTTGAGAGACTTGTAACAATCCGATGACTATAAAACAGCCGGAACAACTATGGGCATGCTGTCTCCAATATATTAAAGACAATATTGGGGACAGTTCATTCAATACCTGGTTTAGACCATCCAGATTCCACTCTTTCGATGGCGAAAAACTGCGTATTGAAGTTCCAACTGAGTTCTTCTGCGAATATTGGGACTCTCATTTCGCCGATATAACGATTAGCGGCATCCGCAAGTTCTTCGGTCAGTCTGCCAAGCTGCATTATATAATAGGTATAGCCGAGGAACAGCAGAATATAGCCTCTGAACCGCAGCACATATCGGAAATGCAACGCCACCCGGGGGTTTTCGGCGCCTCAGACTTCATTGAAGGCCTTGCACCACGCCATCCGCAGGAGCTTAACCCCGACCTGAACCCGCTCTACACGTTTGAAAATTTCCTTGAAGGCGACTCCAACCGTTTCCCCTGCAAGATAGCCCAAACCATAGCCGAGAAATTCCAGGACACATTCAACCCGTTCTTCATTTACGGCCCTTCAGGCGTCGGAAAAACCCATTTGGCAAACGCCATAGGCCACCAGATGAAAGCCAAAGAGCCCCAAAAGCGTGTTCTCTACGTCTCAGCCCATCTGTTCTCCGTCCAACTGAGCCAGGCAGTGGTCAAAAAACAATTCAACGACTTCATGAGCTTCTATCAGTCCATTGACACGCTCATCATAGACGACATACAGGAAATTGCAGGCAAGACCAAGACGCAGGAAGCCTTCTTCAACATCTTCAATCACCTGCAACACAACCGCCGTCAGCTGGTTATAACGTGCGACAGGCCACCTGTGATGCTCGAAGGCATGCAAGAGAGAATCCTGGACCGCTTTAACTGGGGACTGATAGCCGAGTTGGAACGTCCCGACGCCAAGTTAAGGAAAGCCATCGTGGAGAAACGGGTGAGACAAAACAACCTGCCCTTCCCCAAAAACGTCATCAACTACATTGCAGGCAACGTGACGGGAAGCATACGCGAGCTGGAAGGCATCATAAACTCACTCCTGGCGTTCTCTGTGGCCAACAACTGCGAGATAAACATGGATCTGGCGCAGAAAACCGTAGCCCGCACCGTACGCATCAACCATGAGCCCGTGACACCCGAAGATATCGTCGAGAAAGTGGGAAAATACCTCAAGATAACCGCAAAAGACATCGCCTCAAGCAGTCGTAAAAGCCACGTAGTCGAAGCCCGACAAATCGCCATGTTTCTTTGTCAGAAGTACACCAAACTCAGTTCATCGCAAATAGGGCTCAAGATTGGCAAACGCGACCATTCAACCGTGCTTCATTCATGCAGCCAGACCGAAAAGCGCATCCAGGACGACAAACTCTTCCGCAGCCAGGTGGAAAACATAGAACGCGAACTCGGCAAACGGTAACCGGCGCGTCATACCTTATATAATATAGCCTACCCTTTACTGATTATTCGTCAGACGGCAGAAAACCCTGTCGGCGCAAAGCCTGCAACAAACTGACAGACATCTGCTCGCAATCGGATTTCGTATAGCGCAAGTCCGTAAACACTTGGGAGAGCGTCTCCTTGTGATTGATTTCCACAAAACGGCGGTTCACCTCCAGAGACTCCTTTTCGGCATAACAACGGTCAATGCGTTCGGGCGTAAAATCGTTGTAAACCTCGTCATGCACAATAGCCTCAAGCGGAAGACGCTCGCTCACCACCCCATCTTCGGCAGGAAAACCCACAGTAATCGTTGCAACAGGCATCACAAGGCCCGGCAATTTCAGCGCGTCAATGATAGGCTCCGGCTGATAAACGGTAGTGCCCAGAAAACACAATCCAAGACCGGCTTCCTCGGCTAAATCGCAGAATCTCTGGCAATAAAGCAACGCGTCAGTCGATGCATTCATAAACGAAAGAAAGTTGTCGTAACCGGGATTGGCCTTGCGCTGACGGCACCAGAGTGTAGTACGGCGGTAATCGGCACAAAAAGTCAACACCACGGGAGCCGAAGTCACCATAGGCTGGTTGAAATGCGCCGGAGCCAACTTCTGCTTCATCAAAGGGTCTCTGGTGACCACGACACTGTACAACTGAAGGTTTCCCATCGTTTGTGTTTGCTCCGCACTCTGCAACAGACCGTAGAGCAACTCGTCTGGAATTTCACGCGCGGCATACCGGCGGATAGTTCTCCGTTTTCGTTGTCCGTTCATACGATTTCATTTGAATTGTTGTACAAAAGTACACATTTTATGTGAGACATCGGAAAATTTATCTGCAATTTGTGGAAAACCATGTGGCTTGAAAAATTCCGCAAGCCAAACAAAAATCGCGGCGGTTTAAACCAGGTATTGAATGAACTGGAAAACTTTTGCTCTAACTGAAAAACGGAAGCGCTTATATAAGAAAGTGTTAACAAAAAGTTTCGGAAAACCCGGAAAAGAGTGGAAAATAATTGTTGCAAAGTTTGGAAATCTTTGGAAAAGGACGTAAATTTGCAATGAGAAAATTGAGAAGACTCGCCTGAAACTATAATTGTCAATTTAAACAAGTCAGTAAACCGCTCTGATGGAAGAGAAGAAAACTTACAGCTACGATGAAGCCTATGCCGCATCGCTGGAATATTTCGACGGCGACGAGTTGGCAGCCCGCGTATGGGTCAACAAATATGCCCTGAAAGACTCGTTCGGCAACATCTATGAGTCCTCGCCCGCCGACATGCACTGGCGACTGGCCAACGAGGTTGCACGCATAGAATCAAAGTACAAAAACCCGATGAAAGCCGAAGAAGTGTTCGAATTGTTCGACCATTTCCGCTACATAATCCCTGCCGGAAGTCCCATGACAGGCATCGGAAACCCTTACCAGATTGCCTCGTTGAGTAACTGCTTTGTCATCGGTCTGGACACGGATTCCGACTCTTACGGAGCCATCATGAAGATTGACGAAGAGCAGGTACAGCTGATGAAACGCAGAGGCGGTGTGGGCCATGACCTAAGTGATATCCGCCCGAAAGGTTCTCCCGTGAAGAATTCGGCATTAACGTCGACGGGACTCGTACCTTTTATGGAGCGTTACAGCAACAGTACACGCGAAGTGGCTCAAGACGGAAGACGGGGTGCCTTGATGCTTTCCGTAAGTATAAAACATCCTGATGCGGAGTCGTTTATTGACGCTAAAATGACGGAGGGAAAGATTACCGGAGCCAACGTATCGGTCAAGATAGACGATGAATTCATGCGTGCAGTTGAGACGGGGAGCCCTTACCTTGAGAAATTCCCCATTGACAGCGACAGTCCCGTGTTTACGAGGGAGATAGACGCGAAGACCCTTTGGGCTAAAATTATCCATAATGCTTGGAAAAGCGCCGAACCCGGAGTGTTGTTCTGGGATACCATACTTAAAGAATCCGTACCCGACTGTTATGCCGACTTAGGTTTCAGAACGGTGTCAACCAATCCTTGCGGCGAGATACCGCTGTGCCCTTACGACAGCTGCAGGTTGCTTGCCCTGAATCTCTACTCGTATGTGGACGAGCCGTTTACGAATCAAGCCAAGTTCAACTTCGACAAATTCAAGAAGCATGTCACGGCTGCGCAGCGCATAATGGACGATATCATCGACCTGGAGCAGGAAAAAATCAGGCAAATCCTCGACAAAATCGACAGTGACCCGCAAACGGAGGACACAAAACGGACTGAGCGCCAGCTATGGGAGAAAATAGACCGCAAATGTGAGGAAGGCCGGCGTACAGGTGTGGGAATAACGGCCGAAGGCGACATGTTGGCAGCCCTGGGTTTGCGTTACGGTACGGAAGAAGCCACCGATTTCGCCGTAAGTGTGCACCGGACCCTCGCATGTGCCGCCTACCGTTCGTCAGTCACGATGGCCAGGGAACGGGGGGCCTTCAAGGTGTA
>CAMZHB010000155.1 GCA_947306605.1 uncultured Prevotellaceae bacterium
CCTATGGCGGTCCCGTGGAGTTTGTGTATCAGGGTTGTATCATTCCAGATAACGTGGAACTGAAGTGGAACGAGCACGGAATAAAAAACTATTTTGACCGGAACTCGGGTCTTTACGACGATGTGTACATGGACCTCACTTTTGTCGACGTGTACGACAAGTACGGCCTCGATGCCCCCGTGGATTCCTTTGCAATGGCGTTCGCCCGCGCTCCTTACAATTTGTGGCACGCCAACCAAGCCGCCCGTTACAATATTATGACAAAAAAAATCATGCCTCCCGAGAGTGGACATTGGCACAATAATCCCCATGCCGACTGCATCGACTTCCAGATTGAGGCTGACTTTGCGGGAATCATGTCGCCGGGAATGCCGAAGGCCGCTTGTCAGTTTGCTGATAAGATTGGACACATTATGAACTACGGCGATGGATACTATGGTGGTGTCTATGTGGCCACGATGTATGCCCTGGCCTTTGTTTACGACGACATTGAAACCATTGTTACGGAGGCTCTGAAGTCTTTACCAGCCGAAAGTAATTACCGCAAATGTATCGAAGACATCATTCGCTGGTATCGGGAATATCCCAACGACTGGAAACGCACTTGGGACCTTTGTGAAACCCATCATGCCAACGATGTGGGTTGTCCCGAGGGTGTGGAGGCTCCGCTTGACATTGACGCGTCAATCAATGGCGCTTACGTGGTAATGGGTCTGCTTTATGGTCACGGCGATTATGCCAAAACGATGGAGATCAGTACGCGGTGTGGTCAGGATGCCGACTGCAATCCTGCTACCGCTATTGGCGTGCTGTCAACCGTGATAGGCTACTCCAAAATCCCCGAGTATTGGGTGGCACCTTTGCGCGAAGTGGAAGACTTGCCGTTCCGTCACACCGAAATTTCTGTAAACCGTGCGACAGAAATGAGTCTGAACCAGGCTTTGCAGGTCATCGAGCGTAATGGAGGCCGTACTAAAGGAAAGAAAGTGAAAATCCGTGTACAGCAACCGGAGCCCGTACCCTTCGAAAAGAGTTTCGAGAATCTGCGGGTAAGTGCTGTGGATAATTTTCCGCAATTGATTTGTCTGGCCGAGAGCCCGGCGATACTTAATTTCGACGGTGTCGGCGTGGCCTTGCGCGGCTGGTTGAAGAATGCCCCGCGTGATTACGTGGCACAGGTTAAAGTGACCATCGAGGATCACACGGAAACGATGATTCTCCCGGCCCGCTATCACGACAGGGCTCACGAGAATGTTTATTGGAATTATCAGTTGCCTCCGGGCCGTCACACCATGAAGGTGGAGTGGCTCAATCCGGTGAGCGGGGCCGACATTGAGATACACCGGGCTGTATATTACACAGAAGATTCAACACGATGAAAATACGAACAGTCTTATTTATTTTGTCCCTTCTCGTGTGCGCTACCGGAAGCATGGCGCAAGCTCCGAAGAAGAAGTTAAAGGATAAGGTTAAGGAACGCATTGAGCAAAAGTATGAACAACTGAAGCCCAAAATTGACAGCCTTGCCGAAAAGGGAAAGATAGTTCAGGGCAAGGTGGACAGTGTTCTTGACATCAAGGAGGCTAAAAAGAGTTTTGACCCAGAATATATCCGTCGCCCGAAAGAGAAATGGATGTTCAAAGCCCGTTACAATGCTTTCGGTTCCAAGTTGGAATCAGAAGGTGTCATGAGTGACTCCGAGCGCACACGGCTTAATTTGCATTCCAACATGAAGACCACCTTCAATTTTGGAGTCAATTATCGTGGTATAGCTCTCGGCATCGGCTTCAATCCGGGCTATCTTTTGGGATTGGAATCCGATTTGGAAGTGAACATCAATTCTTACAGCAACCGTTACGGGTATGACATTATTTTCCAATCGGCCCGCACCTACAAGGGCACGGCCTACCGGGGCGAAACCAGCTATGAACTTGAAAAGGGCGTGGTGAAGCAAAACACACTTACGGCCAGTGGTTACTACGTGTTCAACAACCAGCATTTCTCATATCCTGCAGCGTTCAGCCAGACGTATGAGCAGTTGCGCAGCTGTGGTTCCTGGCTGGCCGGCGCGTCTATTTTGGCCGGCAACATCTATGCTCCGCGCAACACGGTGTCCAATATGCCATCTTCGCGCATTTCACTGGGCACCATTGCCATTGGCGGAGGCTATGCCTACAATCTGGTGACGAAGAAACGCTGGCTGTTCCACATTTCGGCGTTACCTACCATAGTGGCCGTTGCCCACAACCACGTGAAGTACGGCGGGGAACGCGAGAACATGTCGTTCCATTTCCCCGATTTCATTATCACCGGCCGCGGAGCCGTCATCCGCAATTTCGACCGTTTCTTTGCCGGCGGTAACTTTGTGGTTACAACTACGGCATTGGGTAGCCGTAACAAGTTGTACGTAAATTACACCAAGTGGCAGGCCCATCTCATCTTTGGTATCCGTTTATAAAACAATGACTTCTTTCCCGATGGCCGACGACGAGCGTTGGATGGCGCGTTGTCTTCAGTTGGCGCGCTGCGGACAGGCCGGTGCACCGCCCAATCCCATGGTCGGTGCTGTCGTCGTGCACGAAGGGCGCATTCTTGGCGAAGGTTATCACGTCAGGTGCGGAGAAGCCCATGCCGAAGTCAATGCTTTTGCTTCGGTTACCCATCCCGAGTGGCTTCGTGACAGTACTTTATACGTCAGCCTGGAGCCTTGTGCCCACCAAGGCCGCACACCGCCGTGTGCAGACTTGATTATCCGTAAAGGCGTACCGCGTGTGGTGGTCGGTTGCCGTGACCCGTTCCCCAAAGTCAGCGGGCGTGGCATTGACATGTTGCGCGAGGCCGGCATTGAGGTTACCGTGGGGGTACTGGAGAAGGAGTGCCTGGACCTCAACCGCAAGTTTATGGTCAGTCAAACGCTCGGCCGGCCTTACATTACGCTCAAATGGGCCGAGAGTGCCGACGGTTTCATCGCCCCGAAGCACTCGGGCAGTCATAACATTTGTATTTCCACGCCACGCACTCTCATGCGGGTTCACCGCTTGCGTGCGGAACATCAGGCCGTGCTCATAGGACGGCGGACGGCCGAGGCGGACAACCCTTCGCTCACCGTGCGCCATTGGACAGGGCCTCAGCCGCTCCGTGTGGTGCTCGACCGCAACGGCGCATTGCCTCCGTCGCTCCACATCTTCGACGGCGCCGCCCCGACACTGGTCGTGGGCGAGCGCGACAACGCACAGCGCCGGCCGACGGCCGTCTACGACTTCATCGGCGTGGACTATGCCCGTCCCGTCCTTCCCCAAGTGCTGGCCGCGTTGCAGCAACGCCAGGTGCAGTCGCTTCTGGTGGAAGGCGGACGCGAATTGTTGCAGTCGTTCATTGATTCTGCCCTGTGGGACGAGGCGCATGTGGAAGTGGGTTCGGCCTGTTTTGGCGACGGGCTGCATGCTCCGCAACTGGATGTGGCGCCGTCGTGCGTGGAAACGCTGTGGGGCCATACGGTGAAGCATTACCGCCGCACGGCTGAAGCGTCTTGACGAAGGGAGCGGGGGCAAGATAGAAAGCAAATGCGATATGGCCGCGGCCATATCGCATTTAGTTTGTTCTGTATCGCAGTTGTGTTTTTCGAAACGGCGTCTCAAACTTTTGAAGTCCGACGTTTGCGCTCCGAAGTCCGACTTTTGTGGCGTGATGTATACCGCCGGCATGTCATTCCTGACTTTCGGCAATCTGAAGGAGCAGCGGCCGCACGCGGAGCGCTTCGCGGTCGCCGAGAAGGGCGTATTTCATCACCGCATTCCTGACGGCCTGGCGTACGGCGCGGTCTTCACTGGTCAAAGCCGCCTCGGCCTGGTCGGCAAACTCGTCCTCCGACTGCTGACGCAGCGGCCCGCCTTTCATGAAAAGGCGTCCCAGGGTGAGCCAGCCGCAGAGTTGCTGCATCGTGTCGGACGAGGCAATCCATTGGAAGGCTTTGTCGGACGCGTAAGGCAGGCGCTGGAAAAGCGAAAGCACCGTGTATTGCGCTTCCTCGGGGTAGCGCATGCCCTCCACCCAGATGTCGGCGATTTCGGGGTAGAACGTTTCCGCGGGCTGCACCAGTCCGGCCAGCAGGCGGCATTCGCGGATGTCCTCCTTCCACAATGCCTGGGCCAGGTCGTGGTCTTTTCCCAATTCATCGGCCATGGACATGAGACGGGGCCATTCCACTCCGAATATGACCTTGTAGCCAAGCCCTTTTTCGCGCAACGACTGGCTGACGGGGCCATTCATGAAACTGCGCAACGTCTGTTTGACGCTGCGCAGTTGTTCTTGTGTCTGTGTAGTCATACCTTTAATTGTTTACAAGAGGCAGGGTGGAGTAGTCGCGGCTGTAGCGGAGCATCTGCTCGGCATAACCCTCGTCGTAAGTTACCTTTACGTCGGTGGGATTGCCGTCCTTGTCGGTCACAAGTTCATATACGGGATTGATGAATCCCTTGTACGGACTGATGTTCAGTTTGGCGTAGCGGTCGAGCACTTCCTTGTGGATGACAGGGTCAACCTTCACACCGTAAGTCTCCACCAACTGGCGCGCGGAATTGAAATCGCCCTCGCTCTTGGTGCGCTGGATTTCGATGAGCAACGCTTTGAAGAGTTCACGCAACTTGGCGTAATCGTTGATTTTGACAAAGGTCTTGCCGTCTTTCTTCACCAGTTCGATGACG
>CAMZHB010000156.1 GCA_947306605.1 uncultured Prevotellaceae bacterium
AGGCTGTCGAACCAAGAGATGCTCTTGTCTATGGTCGAAGGCCACACCGTCTTATAGGAGGACGTCTTGAAGTTGAAGAGAGCGTTGCTGCCTTTGATGGTGAAGCACTCGTGGGTGGCGGCATCGCGTAGGGCCACGTAATCTGCGTCACTGTGGCGGGCCACATCGTAGTAGCCGTTCACCACGCCGCCTTCGATGTGAATCTTCATGTCGGGCCACTCGCTGAGTGTTTTGGTCATCGGCTTGGTGTCGGCGGTATAGACCACATAGTAGAGCGCGTCTTTCTCTCCGTCCACGACGTTGAGGCCTTTCACCAGTTTTTTACCCATTTTGGCGTTGGTCACCAGAGCGTTGCCCACGCAACCGGCCAGGTACAGCGTGGCGTCTTCGGGCACATCGCTGTCTACAAAGACGTAGATGGGGGCGTAGTCGGCCGAGTAGATGCCGGTGGGGTTGCCCATGAAGGAGCCACCGGTGCTCTTGAGTCTCGTGTTCCAGTAGTTGGCATCGCTGAAGGCGTTGTAGCTGTGGATGCGGAAGTCTTTCTCGTAGGCGGCCCAGCTGTTGTTCTTTATTTTCAGGACAACGGGCAGCATGAAGTCAGGCATGCCGGCTTCGGTCATGCTGGCGGTCAACTGTTCGTCGCTCATCGACTGGTACTCGGCTTTCAACGTGGTGCAGGCCACGTCTTCGAAATACGTGGCGGCCAGTTCGTTCACCACATCGGCCGGGTCTTTTTCTTTTTCGTAATAGTTTTCCAGCCCGCCCACTATTTTGCCGTAGCTGGCCCAGCTCGAAGACTTGTAGTCGTTCAGCACGTCCGTATAGACGTAGATGGTGGGACTGGAAGAGAACAGGTAGGCCGGGGTGCTCGGCGGTGTCATCATTTTGACATAAGCCGTCTTGACGGCCGAGCTGTAGAAGACGCCCTGGTCCAACTGCGCCACGCGGCTGCCGATGACGACCGTGGCCAGCGAGTTGCAGTAGGCGAAGGCGTCGCCGCCCAACTTGACCACGCTGTTGGGTATGTCGGCTTTCTTGAGGCCCGACCCGGAAAAGGCGTTCGTCGAGATGATGGTCACTGTCTTGGGGAGAACCACGTTGGCCAGTTTCTTGCAGTTTTTGAACATGCTGTGACCGATTACATTGTTCTCGGTCGTGTAGCTCTCGAAATAGGCTTCGCCGCCGCTCACGATTTTCACGTCAGCCATATCAAGCGACGTCAGGCTGCCTTCATTCGTCATCTGGCGAAGGTACTTCACGTCCGTGCCGTTGATGGAACCCGTCAGTTTAATGTCACTCTCCGTGGTGGAAACCAGCGTGGAGAGCGTGCCTGCCGTCTCCACATGGACCTCTTTCAGGGCCCAGACGTTAGTAAGACTGCAACAAACGACGGTTGCTAGCAATACCTTGAAAATTTTCATAACACTGTTATTTTTCTTGTCCTTATACTTATTTAATATGCGTCCGCGCCTGCGTATACGCGCGCAAGCCGCCTGCAAATTTCTTCATTTTCCGTGAAATGGGCAAACATTTTAACTAAAAAAGTGCGGTTTCTGGCTTCCGGGCCAATCTTGTAAAAATCTTTCACCCCGGAATCAGGCGTTTCACAACGCACTGATTTTCAACGGGCGTTAGAAATAATAAATCAGAAGCGGCGTTTCAAACTTTTGAAACGCCGCTTCTGCGGCCCGAAGTCCGACTTTTGCGCCCCGGAGCCGGACGTCTGCAGAAAAAGACCAAAAAGGTGGCACAGCCTCACGGCTCTGCCACCTTACACAATACATATATTCATCTTTCAATCTTCGTTCATCCAGCTGTGGTCCACTTCCGACTCTTCCATGCCGGTGTTGCCCGTGCCTTGACGTTGCTGACGCACGGAACGGCCTTTGCCCTGCTGCCCGCGATGGCGGCCCATGGGCCGCATGCCTTTCTGGTCACCTTCGTTGCCTTCGAGCATGGGCATGCTGCCGGGTTGACGGCGCAGGCGCATCCATATCTCGGCCGAAGGCTCCTCGCCTGCCACGGGTTTGCGCTCCAGCAGCATCCACTGGGGACCTTCCAGGCGGAAGGTGGCGCTGTCGGCACGCGGTTCTTCCGTGTCGAAGCGTTTCATCTTGGCGGGCTGGAACACCAGCAAGCTGTCGTTGGCCTTCACGTAGCGTCCGTTGCCCGTGATGACACAACCGCCGGCCGTCGTTTTAATGATGACGTCGTTATAGGTTCCGTCGCCGGAAATGATTTTAAGAATGGGTGCCAGATAGATTTCGGTTTCACCCGATTCTCCTTTTTGAAAAGTACACTTTTGCCAAATGCCTTCCACCGTAGCCGAACCGCGGAAGGACTGGTCGCCCAGCACCGGAGCGTTCTGCGCATGCAACGGCAGAGAGAAGACGGCCATGACGGCCATGGCTACACAAAACACACTGTTCTTCATCTTGCTACTTATTTAGTTCCTTAATGTTTAGACATGAATAGGCCACCGGCGTTTAAACTTGTCTGAACGGCAAGCCACAGGCAAATGTAAGAAAAAGTTTCTATTCACAACGCTTTGTCGGCCGCTTTATTTGGTTTCATTGCCACAAAAAGCGTAATTTTGCATGAAGATAAACAGAAAAATCGTGTTTTTCGTATGGTATTGAACTATATTTGGGTGGCGTTCTTCGTCATAGCATTTCTCATTGCCCTGGCGAAATTGGTCTTCACCGGCGACTGTCAGGTGTTTCCCGCCATGATGGACGCCACGTTCGCATCGGCCAAGACCGGTTTTGAACTCTCGCTGGGCCTCACCGGCGTATTGGCCTTCTGGCTCGGCCTGATGAAAATAGGCGAACAAAGCGGCCTCATCAACCGCATGGCCACGGTGCTGAGCCCCGTCCTCTCCAAACTCTTCCCCGACATTCCCAAAGGGCATCCGGCCTATGGCCATATGTTCATGAACATGGCCGCCAACATGCTTGGGCTCGACAACGCCGCCACACCGCTCGGCCTGAAAGCCATGGAAAGTTTGCAGACGCTAAACACGAAGAAAGACACGGCCACAAATCCCATGATCATGTTCCTTGTGCTCAACACGTCGGGGCTGACCATCATCCCCATCTCCATTCTCGTGTTCCGCGCCCAACTCGGTGCCGCCCAGCCCACGGACGTCTTTGTGCCCATCCTGCTGGCCACGTTCATCGCCACACTGGCAGGCATCATCATTACGAGCCTCTACCAACGGATTAACCTCTTCCAGCCGATGCTGTTGCTCTTCGTCGGCGGAGCCTGCCTCTTTGTAGCCATAGTGGTTTGGGGGTTTGCCCAAATGGACAAGGACACCATGAACGTGGTGAGCACCACCGTGGCCAATGTCCTGCTCTTCCTCATCATCATCGGCCTCATCCTCTCGGGAGTGCGCCACCGCATCAACGTCTACAACACCTTTGTGGAAGGAGCCAAGGAAGGTTTCCAGACCGCCGTGCGCATCATCCCCTACCTCATCGCCATTTTGGTGGGCATCGCCGTGTTCCGCACCAGCGGCGCCATGGACTGGCTCATCGAGGGCCTGCGCTACATCGTCACCCTGACAGGCATGCCCTCCGACTGGGTGGACGCCATGCCCACAGCTTTCATGAAACCACTGAGCGGCAGCGGCTCACGCGGCATGATGGTCGACGCCATGACTACATTCGGCGCCGACTCCTTCGTGGGACGCCTGAGTTGCCTCTTCCAGGGCAGCACCGACACCACGTTCTACACACTGGCCGTCTACTTCGGCGCTGTCAATATCACCCGTACCCGCCACGCCGTAGCCGCCGGTCTGCTGACAGACCTGGTGGGCGTCGTTGCCGCCATATTCATCTGTTACCTTTTCTTCTAAAGCCAACGTGCCATGAGTAACCTCAAAGGACTGGCCAAGGACACGGCCATATACGGTTTGAGCAGTATCATAGGACGCTTTATCAACTGGCTGCTGGTGCCGCTCTACACCACGGTGCTGGCCGCCGCCTCGGGCGACTACGGCATCGTCACCGAAGTCTACAGCTACACCGCCCTGCTGCTCGTCATCCTGACGTTCGGCATGGAGACCACCTTCTTCCGCTTCATCAACAAGACGGAGAACGACCCCATGCGTGTCTACGCCACCACTCTGCTGGCCGTGGGCGGGGTAGGTGCCGTTTTTGTAGCCATAGTCATGGCCTTCTCCGGACAAATCACTGCCTTCCTCCACTACGGCAACCATACGGAATACGTTCAGATGATGGCGCTCTGCGTTGCCGTTGACGCCTTCCTGTGCATCCCCTTTGCCTACCTGCGATACCAAAAGAAAGCCATCAAGTTTGCGGCACTCAAACTATTCAACATCGCTCTCAACATCGTGCTCAACCTGGTGTTCTTCCTTCTTCTGCCGCGAGTGGTCGAAGGCTTCGGCATCCACGTGGGTTACGTCTTTGCCATCAACCTCTTCTGCTCCCTCGTCACCGTTCCCCTGCTCTGGAAGGAACTCACCGGCTTCCGCTGGACGTTCGACCGTACGCTGATGCGTTCCATGTGGCGTTACGCCTGGCCCATCCTTGTGCTCGGCATCGCAGGCATCCTCAACCAGACAGCCGACAAACTCATCTTCCGTCACCTCGTTCCCGGCGAGGAAGGCAAGGTGCAACTCGGCATCTACGGCGCTTGTGTCAAGATAGCCATGATTATGGCCATGATTACCC
>CAMZHB010000157.1 GCA_947306605.1 uncultured Prevotellaceae bacterium
CAATACGACCGTTCTTATCATAAAGATTACCGGCAGGATTGGCAATTTCACCAGCCTCAGTCAAATCGGGGTCATCCGAGACAGTAAGAGTGAGCGGCAATTGTTCGTGACGCCACAAAGCGCCCCATCCTCCAGCAGAACCGATTTCAGATCCACTTGTCAAAGAAGCGATTATGCTTCCCGTAGTCGGGCTGATGGTCACATTCTGCGCCTGCACCGTCAGGGTGGGGGCGCACACCAGCAGGGCGGCGACGGCCACCATGCCTTTCTTCAAAAATCGCGTAAAATGTTTCATTTTGTAATGTATAATAATTAATAATGTTTCTTTTTCAGTCTCAGTTGCCCGAGGGCGTGTCGGCACACAGGGACATGCCTTGGATTTTGTTGTTGTACTGCTTCTGTCCTTTTTCTTTGGATTTTAGTAGTTTACCATTATTGTAATTAACCGTCTCTTCACGCGCGTTATATTATATATATATATGTATAGCGCGATTATGTTGCAAAGTTACGAATTTCTCAATTAGCTACCAAACAATTAGTTGTCTTTTTTCAACAAAAATCTCATGGGGGGGGTAATGCATTGGTATTCAGCAGAAAAGATTTATAATTAACAATAAAGAATGCCGCAGGCATCACAAGAACGAAGCGATTGAATAATTAACAATGAAAAATGAAGAATTGGTTCGGGGGTTCGAAGTGGGACTTCGTGGCGCAAAGGCGGCGTTTCGGAAGTTTGAGAAGGCGTTTCTGCGGCCCGAAGCGCCGCTTTGGGAACGCGAAAATGGGAACGACGGGAATGAATAATTAAAAATGAAAAATGGGGAATGGGTGCCCTTATATATAATAAGGTATAATTTAAAGTGAGTATTTTTGCCGATGGATTTGGTGGACAGGCGGAAGTGACGTAACTTTGCACCGGAAAACGAAACGTTTGGCACGATGAACGAGATTCTGCATTTGATTAACGAGATGTCGCCCTACTTGCTGTTGGGTTTCCTGCTGGCCGGAGTGATGCATGCTTTCATTCCGGGGCGTTACTTCACGCGCTACCTGTCGCGGCCGCACTGGCGTTCGGTGGTGAATGCGGCGTTGCTGGGCGTGCCTCTGCCGCTGTGTTCGTGCGGGGTGTTGCCCACGGCGATGTCGCTGCGCAAGGAGGGGGCTTCGAAGGGGGCGGTGACCTCGTTTCTGATTGCCACGCCGCAGACGGGCGTGGACTCCATCGTGGCCACGTTTTCGCTGATGGGCCTGCCTTTCGCAGTGATTCGTCCCGTCGTGGCGTTTGTCACGGCACTATTCGGAGGCACATTGGTCAATGTCACCGGCACTTCATCCCGGCCCGCCCGGCCCGCTCCGGAGAAAAAAGAAGAAGCGCACTGTTGCTGCCACCACGAAACGGCCGCGCCCCAACCTACTCCGACAGAAGAGGGGGAAGCGCATTGCTGCTGCCACCATGAAGGCTCGCCCGAGAAAGAGGGCGTCTGGAAGAAGATGGGCGTGGCCGTGCGCTACGCTTTCGTGGACATGATGCAGGACATCGGCAAGTGGCTGGTGGTGGGTTTGGTGGTGGCCGCGCTCATCACGGTGCTGGTGCCTGACTCGTTCTTCGCGGTCTTCGCCGGAAACACGTGGCTGTCGATTCTGCTGGTACTGGCCATCAGCATTCCGATGTATATCTGCGCCACCGGCTCCATCCCCATTGCCGTGGCCCTGATGCTGAAAGGACTGACGCCGGGCGCGGCTCTGGTGCTGCTCATGGCCGGCCCTGCCGCCAACTTGGCCAGCATCCTCGTCATCCGCAACCATCTGGGCACACGCACGCTGGTGGCTTATCTGGCCGCCATCATCACAGGTGCCGTCGGCGCCGCCGCCGTGATTGACTATCTGCTGCCCAGGGCGTGGTTCACCGACCACCTGGTGCAGATGACCCAATGCGACCACGGCGCGTCGTGGTTCCAATGGACGTGTACGGCCCTGCTGCTTCTGATGCTCGTCAATGCCCTGATTATAAACCGCAAGAAAGCGTCGTGCGACTGCCACTGACCAACGGCACGAAAGACAACGGAGCGCAAAACTTTTTCGAAATATTTCTTGGAGAAGTAGGGCCAGTTACAGAATAAAATCGTAACTTCGCACCTGCAAAATCAGTTAAAACGTATGGATATCACAGGAAAAATTATTGCCGCACTAGAACCGCGCAGCGGCGTAGCAAAATCATCAGGAAACCCTTGGAAAGTACAAGAATACGTCATTGAGACCCAAGCGCAATATCCCCGCAAATGCGCTTTCGAAGTCTTTGGTGAGGACCGTATCAAGCAGTTCAACATCCAGGTGGGCCAGGAACTCACCGTGTCGTTCGACATCGACGCCCGCGAAAACAACGGCCGTTGGTTCAACACCATCCGCGCCTGGCGTGTGGTGCCAGCCCAAACCGGAGACAACACGCAGACGCCCCCGGTCACTCTGGCAGAGAACACTCCGAAGTACACACCGACCAGCGACGCGCCGGTGGACACGGACGACCTGCCCTTCTGACCGGACTCTGAACACACGAAAAAAGGCGTCCGACGAACAGGACGCCCAAGTTTTTTCGCTAAAAGTTTTGCCGTAGAGGAAATTTGTTATACCTTTGCACCCGCAAAGTGAAATGGTACCTTGACCGAGTGGCTAGGTAGCGGTCTGCAAAACCGTTTACAGCAGTTCGAATCTGCTAGGTACCTCTCCCCATCCCCGATCGCCCCGTTTTGGCCGTCTGCCGCGGGGCGATTATTTTTGCGCACGCTTAGGTAAGTTTCAGTTCGCGGGCTTTCTCCATCATGAAAGCGTAGGCCGCGTCGTGCTCGTTGGGTATCTGTCCGTCGAGAATGGCGTCCTTGATGGCCGTTTTAAGGATTCCCACCTCGCGACAAGGCGTCAAGTTGAATGTCCGCATGATTTCCTCACCGTCCACGGGCGGCTGGAAGTTGCGGATGCGGTCTTTCTCCTCGATATCCTTGAGTTTCTGGCGCACGGTGTGGAAATTGTCGATGAACCGTTGCTTGCGCAGTTCGTTGCGGCTGGTAATGTCGCTTTCGCAGAGCGTCATCAGGTCGTCGATGTCGTCGCCGGCGTCGAAAAGAAGGCGTCGCACGGCGCTGTCGGTTACCTCGTCGTCGGCAATGGCGATGGGGCGCATGTGAAGCTCCACCAGTTTCTTGACATACTTCATGCGCTCGTCGGTAGGCAGTTTGAGGCGGCGGAAGATTTGGGAAACCATGCGTTCGCCCACGACGTTATGGTTGTGGAACGTCCAGCCCAGCTGCGGACTGTAGGCCTTGCAACGCGGCTTGCCCACGTCGTGGAGCAGGGCTGCCCAGCGCAGCCAGAGGTTGTCGGAACGGCGGGCCACATTGTCGAGCACTTCGAGCGTATGGTAAAAGATATCCTTGTGAGACTGTCCGTTGCGTGTGGCGCGGCCTGTCAAGACGGCCACTTCGGGCAATATCAGCGCGAGGAGGCCGCAGCGTTCCAAGTCGACGAAGCCTTTGGAAGGCACAGGCGACGCCATGATTTTGTTGAGTTCCGTCACGATGCGCTCGCCGCTGATGATTTTGATGCGTTCGCGGTTGCGTTCCAAGGCGTCGAACGTTTCGTCGTCGATGAAGAAATTGAGTTGCGTGGCGAAACGCACACAGCGGAGCATACGCAGGGGGTCGTCGCTGAACGTGATGTCAGGGTCAAGCGGCGTGCGTATGATGCCGTCCTCCAGGTCGTAGAGTCCGTCGAAGACGTCGATGAGTTCACCGAAGCGGCTTTCGTTAAGGCACAAGCCGAGGGCATTGATGGTGAAATCGCGCCGGTTGAGGTCGTCCTCCAGCGTGCCGTCCTCCACGATGGGCTTGCGCGAGTCGCGTTGGTAGCTCTCGCGGCGGGCGCCGACGAACTCAATCTCCATGCCGTGCCATTTGACCTGCGCCGTGCCGAAGTTGGCATAGACGGCCAGATGTTTGTGACCGATGGCCTCGGCAAAACGCCGGCCCATCTCCACCCCGCTGCCCACCACGACGACATCGATATCGTTGGAGGGACGTTCGAGGAACAGGTCGCGAACGTAACCGCCAATGACATAGCACTCATAGCCCAGCGCGTCGGCCGTGCGGCCCAACGTGCGGAAGAGTTCGGTGTCGAGTTTCGCCACCAGTTCGTCGTGCGTGAGTAACTTCATAACATCGTTTAACGGTGCAAAAATACGATTTTTTGCCGTGAAATCCGTACTTTTGCCTTTACAACATGAAATACAACCAAAAAGATGAACAAGATTATTGTCCTTTTCCTGACCGCAAGCCTGCTGACAGCTTGCACTTCGCGGCAGCCCGACCCCGAGGTGGCCGGCCAACGCTGTCTGCAGACGGCGCGCACGGCCCTGGCTGCCAACGACTATGCCAAAGCCAAGGCCCAAATTGACACGTTACGCCAACGCTATCCCCGCGCTCTGCTGTCGCGCGCCGAGGGCATCCTGTTGCTCGACTCCATTTGTCTGGCCGAAGCCCACAGCGAGCTCGAAGCGCTGCGCCAGTTCTGCGACACAGCCCGGCTCGACCGCATCGGACGTGACTCGGTGGACTTCAATCTGGATGTTTTGCAGCAAAAAGTGCGTTTCTTCGAGAAAAAATTGTCCGTCGACCAAGAAAAGCGATAGGGTCCACAAAACAGAA
>CAMZHB010000158.1 GCA_947306605.1 uncultured Prevotellaceae bacterium
GAATCCGTTCAATTAACAATGAAGAATTAAAAATGAACAATGAGATGTTCGACCTGCAAGGACGACGGGTAACCAATCCGCAAAAGGGCAGTATCTACATCCAAAAAGGAAAGAAAGTGAAACGCTAAGTGATACTTTTAAACAAAAAGGCCGTCTCCACACGAGATGGCCTTTCTTTTGAAGAAAGAAACTTCGTCTCTTTTTCTTGCTCTGCACTCGTTTATTTGTAACTTTAGATAAGTTACGTGCACTCGGCATAGCACGAAAATGAAATCTTTGTTTTCTTTTTCTTGTTCTGCACTCGTTTATTTGTAACTTTGCATTTCACAAAGAAAGAGATATGGTCCAAGGACAAAGTCAGGAACAAACGCAAGTGCAGATACAGACGCAGACGCAACAGTTGCTGCCTCAGCAGTTGCTGGTGTCGCGCCTGGTGGAGTTGCCTGTGGCTGACCTGGAGGGCCGTGTGCAAAACGAACTGGACGAAAATCCTGCACTCGAAACGGAGACACGCGACGAGGCCGACCGTCTGGACGACAACAGCCAGTCCATGGATGACGAAGGGCACGAGGAACGTTACGACAGCGTAGAACAGTATGCCGCCGACCGCCGCGCCGACTATGCCTCGGAGGACGAGACGCCCGACTACCTGCTCAACCTGCCGTCGCAACGGGCGGCTATGGAGGCCCGTCCGTTCTCACCGGGACAAGGCGAGTCGTTCTACGACCGTCTGTTGGCGCAGGCCGGTGAATACGACCTGACCGACAAGCAGCGCAGCATCGTGGAATACCTCATCGGTTCGCTCGACAGCGACGGCTTGCTGCGCAAACCGCTCTACGCCATCAGCGACGAACTGGCCATTTATCAGAACATCGACGCCACGGAAGAAGAGATAGAGCAGTGCCTGCAAGTACTCCAGTCGTTTGAGCCTGCCGGCATCGCCGCCCGCTCCCTGCAGGAATGCCTGCTCATCCAACTGCGCGACAGCAACCGCGACCCGTTCTTCAAGGAACTTGAGACAAACATCATCAGCAAGAACTTCGAAGATTTCACCCACAAGCGCATCGACCGCCTGTGTATGGCCTACGGACAAGAAAAAGAGGTCATCGCAAAAGCTTACGATGACCTCACCCGACTGAACCCGCGGCCCGGCAGTGCACTGGACGACACGGTGGGACAGAGCGGACAACAGATTATGCCAGACTTCGTTGTACGCGAGGAAAACGACGGCACGTTCTGCGTGAGCCTCAACAACGGTGACGTGCCTGAACTGCGCGTGAGCCGCTCCTTCCGCGAATCGATGGAGGAGTACGCCCGCAACAAAAACAACTTGTCGCGACAGCAGCGCGACACCTATACCTACGTGAAACAACGGGTGGACGCGGCCCAAAACTTCATCAATGCCATCCGCCAACGCAACGACACGCTGATGCGGACCATGCGGGCCATCGTGGACTGGCAGCAGCAGTTCTTCCGCGAAGGCGACGAAACCTTGCTGCGGCCCATGATACTCAAGGATATCGCTGCCAAGACAGGACTCGACATCTCCACCATCTCACGCGTGAGCAACAGCAAATATGTGGACACGGACCATGGTGTTTTTCCTTTGAAATTCTTTTTCAACAACCGCTTCTCCGCCGGCAAGGACGGCGAGGACGTGTCGAAAGCCCAACTGGCAGGAGCCATACGCCAGCTCATCGACGCAGAAGACAAGCAGAACCCCCTGAGCGACGAAGCCATCGTGGAGCAACTGCAGGCCAAAGGCTACGACGTGGCACGCCGCACCGTGGCCAAGTACCGTACCCGCATGGGAATCCCCGTGGCGCGGCTAAGAAAATAATGCACCATATCCCTGAGTCATATGTCTAGCAAATACCTCGTTTACGCGGCCAAATTCCTTTCGGTGCTCTTCGCGCCGTTCTACTTCCCCACGCTGGCATTTCTCATTCTGCTTGTGTTCAGTTTCATGCGCATGCTGCCGCTCGACTACAAACTGTTCATCCTGGCCATCGTATACAGTTTCACCGTGGCCATCCCGCTCATCACCATCTACTGCTGGCGACGGGTGCGCAAGGTGCCGCGCCACAAACTGTCGCAACGCGAAGAACGCACCGTGCCCTACCTCATCTTCATCGTTTGCTACGCCACCTGCCTCTACGTGATGATACAAATGAACATGCCTCACTTCATGATCAGCATCCTGGCCGGAGCCTCCATCCTGCAAGTGGTGTGCGCCATCATCAACCATTGGATTCACATCAGCACCCACTCGGCTGCCGCCGGTGCCATGGTGGGCGCGCTGCTGGCCTTCAGCATCATCTTTCACTTCAACCCCACCTGGTGGCTCTGTCTGGCTCTCCTCATTGCCGGTTGCGTGGGAACCAGCCGTCTCATCCTGCGGCGCCACAGCCTACTTGAAGTCAACCTCGGCTTGGGCGTCGGGCTGCTGTGCGGCTTCTTCTGCATTTTGTTTCTGTAACTTTTTTGATTGAGATATGAAAACACATCACTTTGTCCTTTGGACTCTCCTCCTGCTGTTTTTCCTTTCCGCCACCGCCAAGTCGCACCGCTCCCCCGGCGACGGTTGGGAACTGGTATGGCAAGACAACTTCCGCGGCCACAAATTGTCGTACGTCTGGTCAAAGATTCCGCGTATGCCGCCGTGTCCCGAATGGAACAAATACATGAGCACCGACGACCGCCTCTTCAAGGTAAAAGGCGGCAAACTGACGCTCTACGGCATCGTCAACAACATTCTCCCCAACGACACGGCCCACTATCTCACCGGTGGCGTGTGGACCAAAAACCGCAAGCTCTTCTACCGCGGACGCATTGACGTCCGTCTCAAGATGGACAACGCTTCGGGAGCTTGGCCTGCCGTCTGGCTGTTACCCGAAATTGGAAGTTGGCCTCACCAAGGAGAAATAGACATCATGGAGCGACTGAATGCCCGGCAAGACGCTTTCCAAACCGTTCACTCGGCTTTTACTCACTACGACAAAAGACCCGACAAACCCGAATCGGGATTTGCCGGACCCATCTTCATCAACAAATACAATATTTATTCCGTCGAACTCTACGAAGACAGCCTGCGGTTCCTCATCAACAACAAATACGTGGGCACCTACCGCCGCCAACCGGAGTTAGGTCCCGACCAATACCCCTTCGACCGCCCCATGTACCTGCTCATCGACATGCAACTCGGCGGGAATTGGGTAGGTCCCATTAAACCCGAGGAATTACCCTACAAATACAAAATTGATTATGTAAAATTCTATCGGAAAAAATAACTTCGCATTTTTTCCGTTATTAGAATAAAAGATATCTTAGAATACTGCTATATGAAACCACTCGTAAGCATCATTATGGGCAGCACCAGCGACCTGCCTGTGATGGAGAAAGCCGCACAGTTACTTGACAGCATGGATATACCGTTTGAGATGAACGCTCTTTCGGCCCATCGCACACCAGCCGAGGTCGAAGCGTTCGCCACGGGAGCCAAGGAGCGCGGTATCCGTGTCATCATTGCCGCCGCCGGCATGGCTGCTGCCCTGCCCGGTGTCATTGCCGCCAATACCACGTTGCCCGTCATCGGAGTGCCCATCAAAGGTATGCTCGACGGACTCGATGCCATGCTCAGCATCATACAGATGCCTCCGGGCATTCCCGTTGCAACCGTAGGAGTCAACGGTGCCATGAATGCCGCCATTCTGGCCGTCCAGATGCTTGCACTCAACGACGACGCCATTGCCGCACGTTTGACAGCCTACAAAGAAGGTCTCAAGGAGAAAATCGTGAAAGCCAACAGCGAACTGGCCGCCGTCAAATACCGAAACAAAGTCAACTGAACCGAACGGTCCCAACGGCCTTAAGGCAACATTGATGAACGACTCAAACTACTTCAACTACCGCCGCCGTACCTCGTCCATTGTACAAATAGGCAAGACACCCCTCGGCGGCACCTATCCCATACGTCTGCAAAGCATGACTACCACGGCGACCGTAGACACGGAAGCCAGTGTAGAACAGTGTGTCCGTATCATCCGGGCCGGTGCTGATTACGTGCGGCTTACCACACAGGGAGTCCGTGAAGCCGAGAACTTGGCTAACATCCGTAAGGCACTGCATGCCCAACGCCGTTACACTCCCTTGGTTGCCGACGTTCACTTTAATCCCAACGTGGCCGACGTCGCTGCACGCCTGGTCGAAAAGGTGCGCATCAACCCCGGCAACTACGTGGATTCTGCACGCACTTTCCGTGAAATCATCTATACCGAGGCCCAGTATGCTGAAGAACTCCGTAAACTCGAAGAGCGCTTCGTGCGCTTCCTTCACATCTGCAAGGAAAACCACACCGCCATCCGCATCGGCGTAAACCACGGATCGCTCTCCGACCGCATCATGAGCCGCTACGGCGACACCCCTCAAGGCATCGTCGAGAGTTGTCTTGAGTTTCTCCGCATCTGCAAGCGCCAAGGGTTCCGCGACGTTGTTGTTTCTATCAAAGCCAGCAATGCAGGAGTTATGGTGCGTTCCGTCCGTCTTCTTGTTGAGAGCATGGATGCCGAAGGACTCCATTACCCTCTCCACCTCGGCGTCACCGAAGCAGGAGAAGGTGAAGACGGCCGCATACGCAGTGCCGTGGGCATCGGCGCCCTGCTCACCGAGGGCATCGGCGACACCATCCGCGTGT
>CAMZHB010000159.1 GCA_947306605.1 uncultured Prevotellaceae bacterium
ACGGCACAGTGGACTCTGCCGACATCGTGGCAGTCATCAAGGAAATGCCCGACGGAAACATGAAAGCAGACGTGAACGGCGACGGCGTCATCGACTCGGCCGACATCGTGGCTGTGATTAAAGCTATGAAATAGCTACCTTCGTTTCGCTATTTTCGGACTTACGTCCTATTTTAGACTTTAAAGGCGGCGTCTCAAAATTTTGAGACGCTGCCTTGGTTATTGTTTGTGGTTTTTATTAATTTCGCAGTAGAAAACGAAGGCAATGTTATCTTCCCAAGGCGACAACTTGATATTCCGTATCCGTGAAGCCATCCGTGACACCTACGGTGACGCGGGTGAAGCCCTGGCCGTGGCGCGCGAGGTGGCCGAGGTGTCCTTTGGCATCAGTTACGTGCAGGCTTTTGCCGGAACGGCGCGTCCACTGAGCGGGGAGGAAGAGACGCGTCTGTCGCTCATGGTGGAACGTCTATGCCAAGGCTGGCCTGTGCAGTATGTGACTGGCCGTGCCGAGTTTATGGGCCGTTGGTTCGCTGTGTCACCGGCGGTGCTGGTTCCCCGTCCCGAAACGGAGAACGTAGTGCGTGCCGCCGTGGAGTCGGTGGCCGGTGTGACAGCGCCACGCATTGTGGACGTGGGCACGGGCAGTGGTTGTATTGCTGTGAGCGTGAAACTGGCCTTGCCTGAGGCACAGGTGACAGGAGTGGACATTTCGGGAGAGGCGCTGGCTGTGGCGCGAAACAATGCTGTGTCCCTTGGCGCGGATGTGACGATGGCGTGGGGCGACGTGTCGTGCCCCGACACGCTTCCCACCGGACCGTTGGACCTCGTGGTAAGCAATCCGCCTTATGTGCGGCAGTCGGAGAGCACGGCCATGACGGTGCAGGTAAGGGAGTATGAACCGCCGCTGGCTCTGTTTGTTCCCGATGACGATGCCCTTAAGTTCTACCGTGCGTTGGCAGACTACGGACGAAAGACGTTGGTGCAGGGCGGTGCCCTGGTGATGGAAATCAACAGTGCATTGGGTGCCGAAACGGCCGCGTTGTTTGAGTGCCGTGGCTATGGCGAGGTGGAGATGTTGAAAGACATGTATGGAAAAGACCGGATTGTACGATGCAGAAGAGTGTGAAGATACCGACGGTGGCCGAGGCTCTGCGTAAGCTGTCTGCCCGCTGTGCCGTGAGTGAACAGGCTCCAGCCGACCTGCTGCGCAAGATGCGCGGGTGGGGAATGTCTGAAACTGACGTGGCCGCCGTGATGGAACGGCTTGTAAATGGAAATTTTGTGAACGAGGAACGTTACGCCCGGGCATTCGTGAACGACAAATTCATTTATGCGCGTTGGGGACGGGTCAAGATAGCCCAAGGCTTGCGGCAGAAAGGAATCGCCCCGTCGCTGGTTCAGGCCGTCGTTTCAGAAATAGATGAAACGGAATATCGGCAGTTCCTTTGTGAGTTGTTGGAGAAGCAACTGCCGGCAGTCCGTGCCCGCAATGTTTATGAACGCCGCGCCAAATTGGCCCGTTTTGCCGTTGGACGCGGTTTTGAACAATACCTTGTTTTCGAATGTCTCGACACATTGGTTGATGAGTCTGGTGAATTGGATTAAGCGTTTGGCCACCGATGTGCGTGAGCTGCTGTTCCCGCGCCAATGTCTGGTGTGCGGCGATACTCTGGGTGTACATGAACAGGTGGTGTGTGTCCATTGTCTCATGCAACTGCCTTATACAAATTATCACGGTCAAGCCGAAAATCCGGTGGTTCGTTTGTTCTATCCCAACATTTCTGTGGTGAAGGTCAATGCCTATATGTTTTACAATCAAGGTAGTGATGCCTGTAATGTGGTGCTTGGACTCAAGTATCACGGCCGTCGCGAGGTGGGGCAGGTTATGGGTCGGATGATGGCCATCGATGTACTTGAACAGGGCTTCTTCGAAGGCGTGGAGGCCATTGTACCAGTACCCTTGGCCAAACAACGTCAGCACCGGAGAGGTTATAACCAAAGCGAATTGTTGGCACGCGGTGTAGCTGAAGTGACTGGGCTGCCAGTGTGGACGGATGTGGTGGAACGTGTCGTGGACAACCGGACCCAGACGCATCTGAGCCGTGCTGAAAGGCGTGAGAACGTGGAAGGCATTTTCCGTCTGTGTTGTCCGGATGTTATTGCGGGGAAACATCTGTTGTTGGTGGACGATGTGGTGACGACGGGAGCCACGCTGGCCTCGTGCATGGAGACATTGGCATTGGCCGGCGGAGTGACGTTCAGTGTGCTTTGTCTGGCAGTGGCGGCTTCGACGGCGGATACACCGGATGAATTGCCTTTGGATTTGGACGTGTGAATAATGAAAACGCAGTTAGCCGGAACTAACTGCGTTTTCATTTTGTATATATGCGATAAGGTGTTTTCTTACTTTGACAATTTGGCTGCCGTGGTGTTGACTGTGCGTATGACGGCGTCGCTGCTGAGCGTGGCCCCAGTGACGGCATCGGGCTTGAAGCGTGCGGCTTCGCGTAACGTTTTGCCGTTCCATGACTTGAGAAGCGGTTTTACAAGCGTGAAGAATTCAGGGCTTTCCTGATTCTTTGCGGCAACGATGTTCTGTATCTTACCTGCTTTGTCTACGGCGATGAAGAGCGGGATAGGGCCGGTGTAACCGCGAATCTTTTGTCCGTAAGGGAAAGTGCTGTAGACTGTGATGCCGTTTTTAAGAGTCCATGTGGCAGCATCTTTTTTCTTGAACGACGTGTTTTTGAAGCCAAGCATCTTGACGTAGGCCGAGGTTAGTTTGGGGTCTGTCGGAGCGGCTGTTTTCGTTTGGGCCATGGCGCAGGCTGGCAACAAAAATAGAATGATAATTCTCAGAATAGTTCTCATGATTCAAAATTTTGTGGGGCAAAGTTACGAAAAAACGATAGTAGAACAAGAAAAAAGAAACAAAGTTTCAAGTTTTTGCCATGTCGAATGTCAGAAGTGGCTTGAACGGCTGGGAAAAACTAACAAAAAGTATCGAAAAACTGATGAGTAAGCCGTGTAGGTCGGCGTCTTTTTACTAACTTTGCATCAGAATTTCAATATACAACTATGGGAGGATTCTTTGGAGTGGCCTCAAAGACAAAGTGCATCAACGACTTGTTCTATGGGACCGATTACAACAGCCATCTGGGAACCAAGCGCGCCGGCTTGGCTACGTTTAGTAGAGAGCAAGGCTTCGTGCGGGCCATCCACAATATAGAAAGCAGTTATTTCCGTAATAAATTTGATTCCGACCTGAAGCAGTTTGAGGGTACGAGCGGTATAGGTGTCATCAGTGACAATGACTCGCAGCCCATCATCGTGCGCAGCCATTTGGGCCGTTTCGCGTTGGTGACGGTGGCCAAAATAGCCAATTTGGACGATTTGGAACACAAGTTGCTGGACGAGGGCGAGCACTTCTCAGAGCAAGGCACGGCAGGCATCAATCCTACGGAAGTGGTGGCCCTGCTTATCAGCCGTGGTAAAACGTTTGCCGACGGTATACGCAATGTTTACGACAATGTGAAAGGTTCCTGCTCGATGTTGTTGCTTACCACTGACGGCATCATCGCTGCCCGTGACCGGTTGGGTCGCACTCCCGTCATCCTCGCTCACAAAGAAGGCGCTTGGGCTGCAACAAGTGAGACTTGTAATTTGCCAAACCTGGACTACGAAACCGTAAGGGACTTGGGTCCCGGCGAGGCCGTGCGCATCCGTCCCGAAGGTGTGGAACAAATTGTCGCCCCTGGCAAGGAAATGCAAATCTGTTCGTTCCTGTGGGTTTACTACGGTTTTCCCAATTCGAGCTACGAAGGCAAGAATGTGGAAAAAGTGCGTTACGACTGCGGTTTGGAGATGGGTAAGGACGATCATGAGGAAGTGGACAGCATTTGCGGCATTCCCGACAGCGGCGTAGGCGTGGCTTTGGGTTATGCCGAAAGTAAAGGTGTTCCTTACCACCGGGCCATAACGAAATATACGCCGACATGGCCCCGCAGTTTCATGCCGGCTACGCCAGACCGCCGTTTCCTGGTGGCAAAGATGAAACTTATCCCTAACCGGGCGATGCTCGAGGGCAAACGGCTGATGTTCTGCGATGACTCCATCGTGCGTGGCACCCAGTTGCGTGACAATGTGAAGGTGTTGTTTGAATACGGAGCCAAAGAAGTGCACATTCGCATCAGTTGCCCTCCGTTGGTCTATCCCTGCGAGTATATCGGTTTCACCACTTCACGCACATCGATGGAACTCATTACCCGCCGCATCATCAAGGATTTTGAAGGCGAGGAAACCAAGAATCTCAAGGCTTATGCCACTACCGGCTCGCCCGAATACAAGAGAATGGTGGAGGAAATCAAACGCCAGCTGGGGCTCACCTCGTTGCGCTTCAATACCATTGAAACGCTGGTGAAAGCCATCGGCCTGCCAAAAGATAGAATTTGTACGCACTGCTTCGACGGCAGCAGTCATTTTTAAGAATAACCATAGGATGAGAGGTAGCGTTTGGCACGCCTCTCTTTCTTTTAATAACAAAAGAACAGATGAAACGTATTGTATTTGCCTATGTGGTACTTGTGGCTCTGGTAACGCTTTGTCCGGCCGGAGCTAAAGTGAAACAGCGCACGGTGACGCTGACAAAGGAA
>CAMZHB010000160.1 GCA_947306605.1 uncultured Prevotellaceae bacterium
CTGGAAGAAGGATTCAGCGTTGAACGTATCGAGGAACTGACAAAAATAGACAAGTGGTTCCTGGTTCGTCTGAACCACATTGTAGAGCTGAAACGGCAATTGCAGTCATGTAACACGTTGGAAGAGCTCAGCGAAGACTTCCTGCGCGAAGTGAAGGCAGCCGGTTTCAGCGATTTCCAAATTGCGCGTTTCGTGCTCAAGCATAGAGACAATATGGAAAAGGCCAATTTGGAAGTACGTCATTATCGTAAGCAATGTGGCATTCTGCCTGCTGTAAAACGCATCAATACGGTTGCCAGCGAGCATCCCGAGCTGACGAACTATCTCTATGTAACCTATGCTGTTGAAGGTCACGACATCGATTACTATAAGAATGAAAAATCGGTCATTGTGCTCGGCTCGGGTGCATATCGCATCGGCTCGAGTGTGGAGTTTGACTGGTGCTCCGTCAACGCCATCAGTACTGCGCGTAAGTTGGGATATAAATCAATTATGATTAACTATAACCCTGAAACCGTGAGCACAGACTATGACATGTGTGACCGGCTTTACTTTGACGAACTGACTTTGGAGCGTGTGCTTGATGTCATAGACCTGGAGCAGCCCCGTGGTGTGATTGTCAGCGTAGGAGGACAGATTCCGAACAATTTGGCGATGAAACTTTACCGCCAAGGAGTACCCGTGCTGGGTACGTCACCGGTGGATATTGACCGCGCAGAGAATCGCGACAAATTCTCTGCTATGCTTGATAAGTTGGGCATTGACCAGCCCGCTTGGCGTGCGCTTACGTCGCTTGATGATATCAAGGAATTCATCTCTGAGGTGGGTTATCCCGTACTGGTCCGTCCCAGCTACGTACTTTCGGGTGCGGCCATGAACGTTTGTTATGACGATGAAGAACTGCAACGTTTCCTTGAAATGGCAACGGAGGTGAGCAAGGACTATCCAGTGGTAGTGTCGAAGTTCATGCAAAACACGAAGGAGATAGAGTTTGATGCTGTGGCCGACCATGGCGAGATTGTGGAATATGCCATTAGTGAGCACATTGAATATGCCGGAGTCCATTCTGGTGACGCAACCATGGTGTTCCCTGCACAACATATATACTTCTCTACAGTACGCCAAATAAAAAAGATTTCGCAGAAGATTGCCCGTGAACTTAATATTTCGGGCCCGTTCAACATACAATATCTGGCCAAGGACCGCCAGGTAAAGGTAATCGAGTGCAACTTGCGTGCATCGCGATCGTTCCCGTTCGTAAGCAAAATTTTAAAGCACAATTTCATTGAAACGGCAACGAAGATTATGCTTGACGCACCTTATACGCGTCCCGAAAAAAGCGAATTTGACATCGACCGCATCGGTGTCAAGGCTTCTCAGTTCTCCTTTGCACGTTTGCAGAATGCAGATCCGGTTCTCGGCGTGGACATGTCGTCAACGGGTGAAGTAGGTTGTTTGGGTGATGACTTCAATGAAGCTCTTCTCAATGCTTTGCTGGCGACCGGTTATCGTATGCCACATCGTGCTGTGCTCATTTCATCGGGTGAAGCCAAAGGCAAGGTTGACTTGTTGGAACCTGCACGTCGCTTAATGCAAAAGGGTTTTGCCATCTACGGTACTCAAGGTACTGCCCAATTCCTCAATGATAATGGCGTGAAGGCTCAGTCTGTGACTTGGCCTGATGAAGAGGGAGACAACAATGTACTTCGTATGATTGCCGACCATCGATTTGATTTGATTGTCAATGTTCCCAAGAACCGTACCAAGCGTGAACTTACCAATGGTTATCGCATCCGTCGTGCTGCTATAGATCACAACACACCGTTGATGACTAACATCCGTCTTGCCAAAGCTTTCATTGAAGCCTTCACTTCTCTCAATGAGGACAATCTTCAAATAAAGAGTTGGCAGGAATATATCTAAACTATCATTTAACAGTATAATAAAAACGACGCAAGTATGAAAATGAATTCTATCTTTGGCACCTGGCGCTTGTTGGCCGGTGTGCTGGTCACATTGCTGGTTTTGGCAAGTTGCGGGGGCAAGTATAAGTATGAAACGGTGAATGATGACCCCACCAAGACACGTGTATATACATTGAAAAATGGGCTGAAGATTTATTTGAGTCCCAGCAAAGATGAACCTCGCATTCAAACGTACATTGCCGTGCGCACGGGCTCCAAGAACGACCCTGCCGAAACCACCGGTCTGGCCCACTATTTGGAACACCTCATGTTCAAAGGCACGGACAAGTTTGGCGTGACAGACCCCAAGGCCGAGAAACCCCTTCTTGACGACATTGAAGCGCGCTATGAAAAGTATCGTATGCTTACTGATCCTCAGGAGCGCCGACTGGCCTATCACGAAATTGACAGTGTGTCGCAGTTGGCCGCGAAGTACTTTATTCCGAATGAGTACGACAAACTCATGGCCGCCATTGGTGCGAATGGCTCAAACGCTTATACGAGTAACGATGTGACATGTTATACCGAAAACATCCCGGCTAATGAGATAGAGAATTGGGCAAAGATTCAGTCCGACCGATTCATGAACATGACCATACGTGGTTTCCACACAGAGCTTGAAGCTGTTTATGAGGAGTACAACATCGGTATCGCAAGCGATCAGGAGAAACTCTTCTACGCTCTCATGGCGAAACTCTTTCCCAACCATCCCTATGGCACACAGACAACCATAGGCACCCAGGATCATCTCAAGAATCCTTCCATTACCAACATCAAGAACTATTTTGACAAGTGGTACCGTCCCAACAACGTCGCCATCTGTATGGCCGGTGATTTTGACCCGGACAAGACTGTCGCCATCATCGACAAGTATTTTGGTGCATGGGAGGCCGGTGACGACGTGACACAGCCTGAGTTTGGCGAACTTGCACCCATTGTTTCGCCACAGGACACTTCGGTTGTGGGCCTGGAGGCCGAGACTCTGTGGATGGGCTGGCGTTTTGACAAAGCCAATTCGCCCCAAGTGGATACCCTCAAGGTACTAGGGCAGATGATGAGTAACGGGGTCGCCGGTTTGATAGATTTGGACCTCATCAACCAGATGAAAGTGCTTGAAGCCTGGGCTGCTGCCGAGGCCATGATGGACCATTCGTTGTTTGTGATGGGCGCCACGCCTGTTGAAGGCCAGTCGCTCGAGCAGCTCCGTGGCCTGTTGCTTGAAGAACTGGATAAAATCAAGTCCGGCACATTCTCCGACGACCTTTTGCCGTCTGTCATAAACAACATGAAGTTGCAATACTTCAATCTCTTGGAAAGCAACGAGGCCCGCGCCGACATGGCGGTGAAGTCTTTCATCAACGGCACACAGTGGGAGCAGGAAATACGTACCCTCGACCGTCTTGAGGCTCTGACGAAGGAAGATATCGTCAACTTCGCCCGTCGCCATTTTGCTGACAACTATGTGGCTGTTTACAAACGTCAGGGCGTAGATCCCACTCTGAAGAAAATCGACAAGCCGGAGATTACGCCGATACCGACGAACCGTGATACCGTCAGCCAGTTTGTCAAGGATATCCAGGCTTCGAAGGTGAAACCCATCCAGCCTGTATTTGTCAATTTCAAGAAAGACTTGACTTTTGGCGAAACGTCTCAAAAACTGCCTTATGTCTATGTCAAGAACAAGCAGAACGGACGCTTCCAGCTTTCATTCCGTTACGATTTCGGGGAAGAGAGTAATGTAGGCTACTACTATGCTGCACAGTATCTCGACTATCTTGGAACCGACAGCCTCACGGCCGAACAACTGAAACAGGCGTTCTACAAGCTGGCCTGCACTTACAGTGTCATTGTCAATCAGAAAAACATCGACATCTATCTCAGCGGTCTCAGTGAGAACATGCCGCAGGCTCTTGAGCTGCTTCAGCATCTGCTCAGTTGTGCTGAACCCAATGCCGAGGCCTACGCGCAATACGTCGGCCTCGTGGCCAAGGAGCGCAGCGACGCCAAACTTAATCAGCGCGTCAACTACCGTTATCTTTGCGACTATGGTCTCTACGGAGATTACAATCCCTCGCGCAACGTCCTTCCGGTCGACGAGTTGAAAGCCATGTCGCCTGCCGTGCTCACCGACCTGCTGAAGAACATTTCGTTGTTCCCTCACACGTTGCTGTACTACGGTCCGTTGTCGGAGAAGGAATTGGCCGCCACCGTTGACAAGGTACATAAGATTCCGGCCACGTTTGTCCAGATGCCAGAAGCCAAGCCTTATGTGATGCAGGCCACTCCCGGGAATGAGATACTTCTGGCTCCCTATGCCGCCAAGAACATTTATATGCGTATGCTTCACAGCGAACTGCGTCCCTGGAATCCCGACGAAGCCGCAGTCAAGGCGCTGTTCAACGAGTACTACGGCGGTGGCATGAACACGATTGTTTTCCAGGAAATGCGTGAAGCGCGCGGACTGGCCTACAATGCCTATGCCAGCTACGTGGAACCACAATTCGAGGGCCGTCCCGAATACTTCTTCACCCACATCATCACGCAGAATGACAAGATGATGGACTGCAT
>CAMZHB010000161.1 GCA_947306605.1 uncultured Prevotellaceae bacterium
ATTTCATGCACCACAAACCAAATTTTACAACGACTTTTTTCAAAGTTTTTTCAAGGAAGCACAACAAGTTGCTATTTCACAAAGCAATAACACGAAAAATTATTCGCAGAAATTGCAAAAACAAAAGGGGAAGTGACGGCTATTGATACCTTTATTATACTATATGCGGCGTGTCTGCCATGAGGAATAGCGAAAATAGGCGAGACACATCAGGAGAACCATCCCTTGGTAAACGTACTCGGAGCACCAGCTAACGGCCAATGAAAGTTGCATCCGGAAGATGGCCACATAAACGAAAGCGAGGTAAAAGAACAGTGTACCTGTCTCGATGATGAGGGCCATACGTGTGTCGCCGGTGCCGGAGACTGCCCGGAAATAGATTTGCGCCGGAATTGTCAGCACGTAACATCCGAGAAGCACATAGAGCGGTCCGCGCCCTATCTCGGCAAGGTAGGTTTCGTTGGTAAAAATGCTGAAGACGGCGTCAGGCATGGCGGCAATAAGCAGGCAGACGGGGACCAGGACCAAATAGCCCAGCACGACCGTGCGGCGCAGCATCGGGAGCACGCCTTCGACACGTCCTTCGCCCATCATGTTGCTCACAAGTGTCATGGCCGTTGCCGAGAGGGCTGAGACGGACATGTAGGTTACAGAGGAGATATTGCGTATAATGTTTGAAGCCGCCAATTCGGCTGCGCCGAGGTGTTCGACGGCAAGGAAGAAAATGAACCACGTGGCCAGGCTGAGGAAATCCTGCATCATGGTCCATACCGATATTCCCAATATGTGGGAAAAGAGTGACAGGCGGGCGCGTGGCATGCGATGGAACCCATATTTCCGATAGTCTACGCGCGCGCGCGTATATATAATAAAGAATAGCATGGACACCGTTTCGGCTATGACGGAGGCGATGGCTGCCCCTGAAATGCCCAATGCGGGAACAGGGCCATAGCCAAAAATCAGGACATAGTCGAACACGACATTCGTTCCGACCATCATTAATGAATTGAGGGTCAGCATGCGTGTGTTGACTGTAGCTACATAGAACGAGCGGAACAGTATGGCCACATAAGCCATAAACATGCCGTAGACGCGCCATTGCAAATAGTTGTTGGCGGCCTCGGCCACTTCGGGATTAGAAATGATGGAGCGCAACACTTGCGGGCCGAGCAAACTGGTAAATATGCAGAGGACCAGTGCAAGGAAGAGCAAGAAGGCCAGGCTGTGATAGAAGATGCCGCTAATGCGGCTGTAGCAGCGTTCACCGTTGCGCCGGGCCATGAGAATCTGCGCTCCCTGCCCGAAGCCTAGGCCTATCACAAAAACGCTGATGTAGAAAATGCCGCTCAAGGCGGACGCTCCAAGTTCGACCTGCCCCACACGGCCGAGGAATGCCGTGTCGGTGAGATTGATAAGTTGTTCCATCAGGACACTCAGCAATATCGGATAGGCGATTTGCCATATCCGGCGATAGCTTACTGTGGTGGAAACTGACTTGTTCATGGGAAAGTGACTGATGAAACAAGTTGCGAAATTACATTTTTTTGCGGAATTGGCCGTCATCCACTGCCTTAACCTTTGCAAAAAAGTTCGGCAGGCCATTGTGATGTATTGTTATGATGAAGTGGGTTTCCGTCATGTCCATACCGCACAGTCTGCGCGGGAATGCAGTTTGTTTTTTAAAGGTCCCACTTTGAAATTTCGAAACGGCGTCTTTAAGTTTTGAAACGGCGCCTCGGATTTCCGAAGTGCCACTTCGTCGTACAGGCACAAGAAACAAAAACCGGGAGGTGCGTCGCGCAGACACGCCTCCCGGCTCCATATGATTCTTCGGATAAGATTAATCTTTCTTACTTATCATTCGGCGCAGACGGGCAAAGAAGCCTTTCTTTTTGTTTTTCTCTTCGTTTCCGTAACCGTAGCCATAGCCATAGCCATAGCCATAGCCATAGCCATAACCGTAACCGTAGCCATAGCCATAACCGTAGCCGTAGCCATAGCCGTAACTACTTTCGCCACGACCTCCGGAACCATTAATCACGACGTTCATGCCTTTGAACTTACCAGAGCGGTAGAGTTGGTCAAGTTGTTTCAAGAAACGACGGTCTTCCACACCCACACGGATAACGTAGAGCGTCACGTCGGCCACACGATTCACGATACCTGCGTCGGCCACAGTGATGGCAGGCGTTGAGTCGATAACCACGTAGTCATAACGCTTGCGAAGCTCGGCAATCATGTTATCAAATTCCTCGTTCATCAACAACTCGGAGGGGTTGGGCGGACGCACACCGGCGGGGATGAAGTCCACATTCTCCGCCAAATCCTTGTTAATGATTTCGTCAAGACTCGCGCTTTGTCCGCTGAGATATGATGTCAGACCGGCACCCTGAGAGTGCACGACAGTTGTCAGAGAGTTCTTACGGATGTCAGCATCGACGAGCACCACTTTCTTACCGGCCACACCGAGTATAACCGACAGGTTACGCGAGATGAAGCTCTTACCCTGCGAAGGAGTGGATGACGTCAGCATAATGACACCGCCGTCTTTCATGACAAAGTTCAAACTGTAACGCAACACACGGAAGGCTTCGGAAATAGATTTGCCGTTGTCTTTCTTCGACAACAGTTTCTGCTCGTTCTCGTCGTCCACCCATTCGGGTATTTCGCCGAGAATAGGTGCGCTCAGCACGTCTTCGACGTCCTTACGTCCACGCACAAGAGTGTTCATCTGAATACGTGCCCAAAGAATCAGCGCCGGAATGGCCAAGCCTACGAGAAGTGCAATAAGATAAGCCATACGGGAATTCGGAGAGATGGGCGCAGTGGAACCATAAGGATCCTCTACTATACGCATGTTTGCCTCGTTAATGGCCAACTGCAGGGCGACCTCCTCACGCTTGTTCAGCAGATAGGTGTAAAGAGCCTCCTTGATGGTTTGCTGACGCGAAATGTCAAGGGCTTGGATTTCTTTCTGCGGGATACCGGCCATGGCGCCCTGGAACTGTCCGCCAATGGCTTGGGCTCTGTTCAGCTGGAGCTTCAGCGAATTCATGTAGTTATCCAAAGAAGAACGAATCGTTCCCCTCAAGGCGCTGATGTTACGTTCCTGCTCGGCAACCACGCTGCTGGCACTTGAAGAATTCTCAGCCAAACGCTGATATTGGAGCATCAAGTCGTTGTACTGCGCTATCTGCGACTGCAGACTACTGTTGCCTAAGCCAGAGAGGTCAGGAATAAGACCATTCTCGTTGGATGCGCTGTTGACATGGTCACTCAGATACTTGGCCACGCTCAGCTGCGTTTGAATTTGGTTGGCCTGTTGCTGGGCAGCCGTGCTCTGCTGCAAGTAATTCTGCGCGTTCGTACTGAAATCCACAATCTGATTGGCCTGCTTGTACTGGGCCAACTTGTTTTCCACATCGCTCAATTCCGAACCGATGATACCAATACGTTGGTCTATAAACTTGGCCGTATTGTTGGCAACACTGTTCTTAGAATTGATGATGTCGTACTTGTAGACGGCAAGCAGTGTTCCAAGAATCGCCCTGGCGCGCTCCACATTGGTATCTCGGCAAGACAGCGCAATGAGGCTTGCATTATCGTCTACGATGTTGGCACCGATGCTTCCTGCATAGCGGCCGATAGCACCCTGCCGACTCGTCCGGGTCACCTGAATGGTCTGGCCCACGTAGTTGCCACGGTCATCGGCTTTGGTTATTTTCATCTTACCAGCCGGCGTGCTGATTTCTGAGCCGTATTTCACTTCTTGATTGAAGTCAATGGCTTCTCCGCCCACGTGCATATTTGAAATCTTGATGCTGTTGGGAGAAATCACATCGGTACGGAATGACACATAACCTGCATATGGTGTAAGGAAAGTTACCGTGAACGGGCGGTACTGGTATAGCGAAACGGGCGTCAGGCCCACCGTGGTCGAATAACTCACGTCGAGATTGAGACTATCAACCACCAGTCCCATCAAACGACGCGACCTGAGAACAAATATTTCATTCTTCAAGTTGTCTGTTACCTGTACACCGTTCAACTGCTTCAGGGCCTCGAGCGATGAACTCTTGCCGCCGCCGTTCTGACTTTCAATCAGCACCGTGGCATACTGACTGTACACGCGTTGTTGCTTCTTCAGGTAAAAGAAAGCCACAATCATGCACAACAAAACGGCCAGAATGAACCATTTTATGTTACGCAAGAAGACGACAATACAGTATTGCAGGATACCAAAGATATCCAAATCGTCATCTTTCTCTTGCATTTGCTGCGCTTGCAGCTGTTGCAATTCAATGTTATTTTCCGTCATAATTACGTATTACTTCGTCAGTGTTACAATCAGTGAGGCAAGCGAGGCAATCACGCTGATGAGCGTACCGCCCACGGTCATGTAAGTATAGCTGGTGCTGCCTTTAACCTTTTCGGCCTTGTTGGATTCCACATATATCATGTCGTTCTGCTGTAAATAGTAAGCTGGTGAATCAAAGACAGACTTGGGATCAGTCAAGTCCACAC
>CAMZHB010000162.1 GCA_947306605.1 uncultured Prevotellaceae bacterium
TCTCCGGTTGAATTCAATGTAGATCTGATTTGCTCGATTTCTTGTTTGAGTATGCCGGAAGCTTCAGGGTATGTAATGTCGTATGTCTGCATATATGCTTGCACCAATAATCCGTCATTAATGGTCAGTTTCGGATTAAAAGAGAGCGAACGTACGGGAGGGAAAAAAGCACCGTCTTCTTCGGCTTGGTAAGAAGGTTCATAGTGTGCCACAAATCCCCCGAAGTCGGGCAGTATAACGCAGTCGTGCGTAAGCAAAAGCTTTTCTATGTATCTTTCTATTCTTTCCATACTGCAAAGTTACAATTACTTTTTGTTATATGTGTGAGAGGTTTTACATTAAATCATTTGGTTTTTGAAGTTCTTTGTATAAGATTGAAACCATGTCTGATATAGAAATTTTTTAATGCGATACTTTAATTGTTATGTCCCACATGATTCTATTTATGTCCGATTCAAAAAATGCCATCTCGCTTGTTCATTTCAGCGAAATGAATTAGCTTTGCACTTAAAAGCGTTAGTGATGACATATATTGAGACAAACATACCGGGAGTCTATGTTATAGAACCCCAAGTCTTCGGTGATGCCCGGGGATATTTTATGGAGACTTACCGCAAGTCGGACTTTGACAGATTTATCGGGCATACGGTCAATTTTGTTCAAGACAACGAATCCAGTTCGTCCTATGGCGTACTGCGCGGATTGCACTATCAACGAGGCAAGTGGAGCCAGGCTAAACTGGTGCGCGTGTTAATGGGGCGCGTGTTGGACGTGGCCGTAGATATCCGCAAGAGTTCTCCTGCCTTTGGTAAACATGTGATGGTTGAACTCAGCGACGAGAACAAGCGTCAGCTGTTTATCCCGCGGGGTTTCGCACATGGCTTTTTGGTTCTTTCAGATAAGGCCGTGTTTACTTATAAAGTGGACAACCAATATATGCCATCGGCTGAAGCATCCATACGTTTTGACGACCCAGAGATTGGCATAGAGTGGCCTATATCGCCCGGAGAAATGCTTTTGTCAGAGAAAGACAAACGCGCAGTGAACTTAAAAGACGCAGTATTGTTTGATTGAATACCCACATGCAACATATTAGGAATTTCTGCATAATTGCCCACATTGATCATGGGAAATCGACTCTGGCAGACCGCTTGTTGGAGTTTACCAAAACAATTGACGTGACCGAAGCCCAGATATTGGACGACATGGATTTGGAACGTGAGCGTGGAATTACGATTAAGAGCCACGCAATCCAAATGGAATATCACTACAAAGGGGACATATACACGTTGAATCTTATAGACACGCCGGGGCATGTTGACTTTTCGTACGAAGTAAGCCGGAGTATTGCTTCGTGTGAAGGGGCTTTGCTGGTTGTAGATGCCACTCAGGGCGTCCAGGCTCAGACTATTTCGAATCTATATATGGCTATAGACCATGACTTGACAATTATTCCCGTTATCAATAAATGTGATATGGACAGCGCAATGCCGGAAGAAGTCGAGGACGAGATAGTTGATTTGATCGGTTGTAAACGTGAGGAAATTATACGTGCATCTGGACGGACGGGAATGGGGGTTGAGGAAATCCTTAATGCGGTTGTCGAACGCATACCTCATCCTGTGGGCGATGTAAATGCCCCATTGCAGGCCTTGATATTTGACTCCGTGTTTAATTCATTCCGTGGTATTATTGCGTATTTCAAAATTCTAAACGGCGAAATCCATTCTGGACAACACGTAAAGTTCGTTAATACCGGCGAAGAATACGATGCCGACGAGATAGGTGTGCTTAAGATGGACATGTGTCCGCGAAAGGTGCTTTCTTGTGGCAACGTGGGATACATTGTAAGCGGTATAAAGATGGCTACGGAGGTTAAAGTGGGCGATACAATCACTGACGCGGCTCATCCATGCGACAAAGCCATTGCCGGGTTTGAGGAAGTAAAGCCTATGGTGTTTGCCGGTATTTATCCTATCGAAACTGAGGATTTCGAAAACCTACGTGCTTCTCTTGAAAAATTGCAATTGAACGATGCTTCTTTGACATTCATGCCGGAATCTTCGGCTGCGTTAGGTTTTGGTTTCCGATGCGGTTTCCTAGGTTTGCTTCACATGGAGATAATTCAGGAACGGCTTGACCGCGAGTTTGACATGGATGTCATCACAACGGTACCCAACGTTTCGTATCAGGTGTTTACCAAGAAGGGTGAGGTGCTTGAAGTGCACAATCCTTCGGATATGCCCGACGTGACAGAGATTGAACATGTGGAGGAGCCATATATCCGTGCCAGCATCATTACTGCGTCCGAGTATATCGGTCCTATCATGACGTTGTGCCTAGATAAGCGCGGCGTACTGGTAAATCAGGAATATGTAGCGGGAAATCGTGTGGAATTGAACTTTGATTTGCCTCTCGGAGAGATAGTTATTGATTTTTATGACAAGCTGAAGAGCATTTCCAAGGGATATGCGTCGTTCGATTACCACATCAGCGGTTTCCAACGTTCAAATCTGGTGAAGTTGGACATACTTCTGAACGGCCAGCCCGTAGATGCGCTTTCCACTCTCACACATGCTGACAATGCAGTCCGTTTTGGCCGCCGCATGTGTGAGAAATTGAAAGAGCTTTTGCCGCGTCAACAGTTTGATATCGCCATTCAAGCGGCTATCGGAGCAAAGATTATCGCGCGTGAAACCGTTAAGCAGGTCCGCAAGGACGTGACTGCCAAGTGCTATGGCGGTGATATCAGCCGTAAACGCAAACTATTGGAGAAGCAGAAGCGTGGTAAGAAACGTATGAAGCAGATTGGCAATGTGCAGGTGCCGCAGAAGTCGTTTCTTGCGGTATTGAAGCTGGACTAAGTTTGAATCCTTTTATTTTTCAACGATACGTCGGGCTCCGACGTATCGTTTTGTGTAATATGCAGACGATTTGAAACTGTCAATGACGATTCCCTTGCGTGCTGCATGAATGAAACGGAAGTCGCCGTCGGACATGACTTCTGTCACAATGCCTACGTGGCCGATGGTGTGGGTGTGGCGCGAGCCTGTGAAGAACACCAGGTCGCCTTTCTTCAAGTCGTTTTTCTTTACAGCGGTTCCGTCGTGTATCTGGTCGCGTGAACTGCGTCCCAACTTGATGCCAAATTGGCGGAACACGTAGCTGGTAAATCCTGAACAGTCGAAACCGCGCGGACTGGAGGACCCGCGACGATAGGGACGGCCTATATATTTTTTTGCCTCGCGGATGATGTCGTCGGAAGTCACGTTGCCGGCTACGGATTCCGGCTTGGTTTTAAGGGAGTCGGACTGGGCTGTGGGCGAAAGGGCGGTGGGGGCTGCAATGACAATGACGGTGCAGACTGTCAGGTAATGCGACATACGCGAACCTATGTTTGACATGGCAGCGTTTATGTCGGACTTGGTTTTGACTAAATCGGACATATTACCGCAGGCGTTTGAGTTCGAGTTTTTGTTCACAGAAATCGGCTGCGGCTTCCCGATGAGAAACGATGACAAGTGTCTTATCGCTGAAATGACTTTTTATATTCTGCAACACATGTAGCTCGGTGTCGGCGTCAAGTGCCGATGTGGCCTCGTCAAGCAGCAGAATGGAGCCGGGACGTAGGAAAGCGCGGGCGATACAGATGCGTTGGGCCTGACCTTCTGAAAGTCCGTAGCCTTGTTCTCCGCATACGGTGTCGATACCTTCGGGTAATTCGAAGACGAAGTCGGCACAAGCGAGGTGTAAGACGCGTACCATATCTTCCGTTGTGGCGTTTGGGTCGCCCAAGAACAGATTGTCGCGGATGGAACCGCTGAACAGGGTGTTGCCTTGTGGCACATAGGAGAAGTTGTTGCGTGTTTCGGCGCTGGCAGGTACTTCCTGAGAGCCGTTATATAGGACTAATTCTCCGCTTTCGGGGCTTATGAGGCCGAGCATAAGGCGGATGAGCGTGGTTTTTCCTGCACCTGTCTCGCCCATAATCACAGTTGAACTGCCCGGGGGGAAGTGATAGGAAAGTGCATGTATGATATGTTTTTCTTCAGAATAATGAAAGTCGATGTTTTTAATGCGTATTCCGATGCTTTTTCCCAAAGATACGGTTTTCTTATGTTTGTTTTCGCGAGGAATTTCTTCGAGTTCCATCAAACGTTCACTGGCTGTGAAGGTGCTTATGATGATTGGTATATATTGTGTAAGGCTTTTAGCCGGCCCTTGAATCTGCCCGACAAGTTGTATGAAGGCGATGAGGGCGCCGTAAGTGATTATGCCGGCTTGCAACTGGCTTACCCGTTTAGGGGCAATAGCATTCCCACATATGTCATTTCAGGCTTTGGCTATCGAAGGTTAAATGGAATCGATGAAGCACATTCCGGAATTGACATACCTGCCTCGTCTGGTAAACCTCTGTATAGCTTATTCGCGGGAAAAGTCATTGCTGAGGGTGAAGATTCCCAAATGGGAAATTACATA
>CAMZHB010000163.1 GCA_947306605.1 uncultured Prevotellaceae bacterium
TCCGGTACAAACTATGGCTTCAACGGAAACAAAGACCGTAGCGGCAGTAACGCTAACATCGTGGTGCGCGGTGAGAAAACCGTATTGGAACTGTCCGGTTCCAGCCAGGCGGCCTTCGCGTTGACGGGTTTGACGCTGAACGACGGGCTCGCCATTACGAAACCTGAAGGCGGGCGTTACAAATCGCTGGGCCGCACCGGCGGCAATACTATTGTCGACGCCAACGGTGACACGGCCAAGGAAGTGACGATAGCGGCGCCATACAATCGCGCCGACGTGAACCGTGACGGCACGGTGGACAGTGCCGACATCGTGGCCGTGATCAAGGAGATGCCCGACGGTGACATGAAAGCGGACGTGAACGGTGACAAAGTCATCGACTCAGCAGACATCGTGGCCGTCATCAAGGCGATGAAATAGCTACAGTCATTTCGCGCGACTTTGAACTCGGTTCACTAATACAAAAAGGCCTGTGTCGACTGACACAGGCCTTTTATAATGATTGTGATTCTTTCTTTATTTAATAATGTTCATCTCGCGGAATACCTCAGTAAGGCGATCCACACTTTGGTCCACGTGTTCACGGGTGTGGGTGGCCATGAGGGCGAAGCGCACGAGGGTGTCCTGCGGAGCACAGGCGGGCGGGATGACAGGATTGATGAACACGCCTTCGTCCAACGCTTTCTGCGTAACGACAAACGTCTTGTCTGTGTCGCGCACATAGAGCGGGATGATAGGTGACTCTGTCTCTCCTATCTCAAAACCGGCATCACGGAAACGCTGCAGGGCGTAACGCGTAACATCCCACAGGCGTTCGATGCGTTCCGGTTCCTTCTGGATGATGTGCAGGGCTTCCAGAGCGGCAGCCGTAGCGGCCGGCGTGTTGCTGGCACTGAAAATGTATGTGCGTGTGGTGTGACGCAACCAGTTGATGATACTGCTGTCTGAAGCAATGAACCCACCGATGGATGCCAACGACTTGCTGAATGTGCCCATAATGAGGTCCACCTCGTCTGCCAAACCAAAATGGTCACAGACACCACGGCCCTGACGCCCGAAGACGCCGATGCCATGGGCTTCGTCCACCATGACAGTAGCATTGTACTTATGTTTCAGACGAATGATTTCGGGCAAATTGGCCAAATCACCTTCCATTGAGAACACGCCATCCACAACGATGAGCTTGACGGCGTCCTCTCGACAACTCTGGAGCTTGCGCTCAAGGTCTTCCATGTCGTTGTGCTTATACTTCAGAGCCGTAGAGAATGACAAACGACGGCCGTCCACAATGGATGCGTGGTCGCGGTCGTCGCAAATGATATAGTCATCACGTCCTGTCAGGCAGGCAATAACACCGGCATTGACACTGAAACCGGTGGAGAAGCACAGGCTTTCGTCTTTGCCTACAAATTCGGCTAATTCTTTTTCCAACTGAACATGCAGGTCAAGCGTACCATTAAGGAAACGAGAACCAGCACAACCGGAGCCGTATTTGTGGAGTGCATTGCAAGCAGCATTTATAATTCGCTCGTCGTAAGTCAGGCCCGTGTAAGCATTGGAACCGAACATGAGAACCTTCTTCCCGTCCATGTCGACCACAGGGCCTTGCTTACCGTAAATCTCACGGAAATAAGGATAAATACCCTGAGCCATAAACTCTTGCGGACGTGTAAATTCCTTTAATCTATCTTGCAGTAAACCCATAATTGTATCTAGGTATTTCTGTCTTCGTTTGATTACAGGCTGCAAAAATACACAAAAAAGTAAACAAACGTGCCGTTCTTAACTAAAAATTTAGTGTTTCTCTCACTTTGCACAGCAGATGAGAATCGTGCAAAACCTCCGGAAACTCAAAAAACATTAAAGTTTGAGGCAATCGGAAAGAAGAATAATGGCACTTCATTTTTTTTGATTAACTTTGCAATTCAAAAATGTACCGTTTCAATTTTTTGACGGAAAGATTTGAGAATTTGAAAATGATATCCGTTCTATTTGTCATCAACCCCATTTCGGGCACAGAAAGCAAGCAACAGATTCTGCACGATATCGAAACTCATTTTGACCGGCAGAAATTTTCCTGGCAAGTAGCTTACACAGCTTATGCCGGGCACGGTGCAGTACTGGCTACGATGGCAGCAGAAAACGGCTATGACATGGTAGTGGCCATAGGAGGGGACGGAACGGTCAACGAGATAGCACGCTCCCTGGTGCACACACAAACAATCCTCGGCATTATCCCATGTGGTTCGGGCAACGGTTTGGCGCGCCATCTTCGCATTCCTCTAGATTCCAGCCGAGCTATCGAGATTCTCAATCAATTCAATGTTCGTGAATTGGATTATGGCATCATTAACAAGCGTCCGTTCTTCTGTACCTGCGGTATGGGATTTGACGCGACTATAAGTTACAAATTTGCCTCTTCCATTAAACGGGGAATACTGTCGTACTTAGAAAATACTCTAAAAGAAATCACACGTTACAAACCAGAAACATATATCATTGAGGACGAATCTGGACAACAGCAACTGAAAGCATTTCTGCTGACCTGTGCCAACGCCTCGCAGTACGGCAATAATGCATATATCGCCCCGGAAGCATCGATGAGTGACGGTCTGATGGATGTAACCGTTATTCGGCCTTTCACCGTAGTGGAGGCGCCACAATTGGCATACCAGTTATTTAACGGAACTTTGTCCAACAAAGGACACATTACTATGTTCCGTTCAAAAAAACTCCACATTATCCGTGAACACGAAGGCGTTATTCACTGCGATGGCGACCCCTTCAAAGCTGGAAAGGAAATTACTGTTGAAATAGAATCCAAGCAATTGCGTGCCATTACAGGTGATGACATGGAAATTAAACCGGACACTCTACTGCAAACCATTACAGAAGCCTTCAGTTTCTTTGTATCAAAAGGACAAAACACCTTGGAAACTGGCATCAAACAAGCCGGGAAAGGCCTGCTCTCGAAGCTGCAACCAAAGCACTAGTTTTCCCCTTTTCACAAAAGATTCACCTAAGCTTGTTCCTTTGATAACTTCTACGTACCCAAAGGTAGAAGAACAACACACCTGACAAATTAACCAACCACGCCATCCAGAACGCGGCACTATAGCCGGCCACCTCGGCAATAGCACCTCCGAGAACTATGCCCAGACCCATACCAACATCCCAACTGGTAAGAAGTGTGGAATTGGCTGTACCACGCTGACTGTTTGGAGCCAAATTGATGAACATATTCTGAAAAGCCGGGAACATGTGGCCATTACCAAGACCAATTATTAATGCCGCACCATAATAACCAATTTCTGACTTTACTGCAGCAAAGAGCAGATAACCGAACACCGAAACGGTTACGCCCAAGGTTGCATTCTGCAATATCTTGCCTTGCCGTAACGTCCGGCTGCCCACCAGTCGGGAAAAAATCAGGCCACAGCAAAGTACTGTAAAGAACAGGCCGGAACCTTTTGTAATACCTAACTCATCACGACTATAAATAGCGATGAAAGTGGCCAGGACTCCATAGGAAAAAGAGTATGTCACCATGGCCACACCTTCTGACCAACCTTTTAGCAAGAAAAAACGGTCCAGCGACAAGTGTTGTTTATTAGGGATCGTCGGCCTGATTGACAATTGGAGCGATGCATTGATAGCCAAACCTACTCCCGATGTAAGTAGTGCTGTCAAGAATATTAAATCGTATGAACCCGTTTGTCCATATATGTAGAGACCTATCGACGGACTAATGGCTGTGGCCAAGTTGTTCGACAGACCATAGTAGCCAATCCCCTCGGCACGACGCGAGGGATGAAGGACATCTATCGCCACCGTGGAATTGGCCACAGTAACTGTTCCGAATGGAGCACCATGCAATGTTCGTAACACAGCAAACAAAGCCAATCCCCAACCAGCAAAAAAATAACCGCCGAAGAATAAGAAAAAGAAAAAGTAACTGGTAAGCAAAACTAAACGGCGAGGATATGAGTCAACGAGCCAACCGCTGAAGCCTCGTACCAGTAATGCCGTAATTGTATAACCGGAAAGAATGAGCCCGATAGTATGCTTACCAACCCCGAAAGTATCACTCAAATAAAGTGGCAAAAGCGGTGTGAGTACCATAAAAGAAGAGAATATCATGAAATTGGCCAGCCAAACTTTCATGTAATTCTTATCCCAAAGTTTTTCCATCACTTGCTTTTCCATACCACTACAAATAAAAATCTGCCGTCAAGGCTTCATAAGCTTTACTTCGCGCACCTTTTTCTGTCAACAGACACAATTCCCTCACAGAAAATTCAACCTGCATATCAGAAAAAACGAGCACAGTTCTCTTGTATGGTTTATTAGACTTTGTGCGAATATTAACTTGTTCTGTCAAATACAAATTTTGCTGCCAACAAAGCCAGATAAAATGCTCAG
>CAMZHB010000164.1 GCA_947306605.1 uncultured Prevotellaceae bacterium
TATTATCCGCGGTGAATGGCACCACTATGCAGTCACTTATGGCAGCGGCCGCTTCTCGTTCTACCGTGATGCCGTGCGCATTGCTCAGTCAGGGGCTCTCTTTGGTCTGTCAGAACGTGACTTTAGTGGAACATTTACAGTCGGTGACAACGACAACGGTACCAATGCTCAAATAGATGAGTTCCGCCTGTGGAACAAGACGTTGACGGCAGCTAATATGCGTTCTTACTGCAACGAGCCTATTGCTGACGTGGCCGCCGCCGAGTCTACCGACCAACTGGCCGTTTACTATAACTTTAATCAGGACAATGGCAATCCCGTTGATCTTACCTCCAACGGTTGCGACGGCGTTCGCAGTGGCTTCGGTCCCGACGGTGACGCATGGTCCAGTTCCTTCGGTGTGTTCACGCTTAACTTTGGTTCGGGCGTGAGGTCCCAGAACGTGACGTCGTCTTACATGAAGTGTTTCTCCCGTCCGTTCCGCCACACCGACGAGTCTGTTAACAATAATCAGGCTTCATATGCACAACTTGAAACGGGTACGGAGCGCTCACCTTGGGTAATGGAGAATGTACTCAATCCCGACAGCAGCATCGTTACCGGAGCCTATGTGCGTACTACGAAGTCCAGTGACATGTGTGTTGAGGGCGGAAACAATGGCTTCAGCCTGCCGTTGGAGAACCACAAGGTTTATCAGACAGTTACTCTGCCTGCCGGACGCTACTGCTTCAATGTGGAACTGGACGGCAATATGTCTGGTGATGGCAACCGTCACTATCTCATGGCCAGTGTTGGCAACACGCTCAATGATGTAGGTGATTTGGCTCATGCTCTCGGATATGTAAACTTTGCGGAAGGCAATAGTTTTGAATTCTTCATTCCAGAAGAAACAGTTGTTTCACTTGGTGTCAACTTCAACCAGACCAGTGCTGGCAGCACGTTTATCAAGAGTTTCAAACTCGAGAGAATACTCATTGACATCATCGAAGCTGACGGTCAGACAGGCATCAAGACGGTGAAGAAAACCACTGGCCAGACCTCTGTTGTTCCCGTAAGGGGCGGAGTCAATGTCGCTACGTCCGAACCTTCCGAAGTGCGCGTTTACAGCGTGAGCGGTGCCTTGGTATGTGCCCTCGTTGTGCAGGGAACCCGTTTCATCGCCTTGCCTGCAGGTATCTATGTGGTAGACGGCGTGAAGGTAGCTGTAACGAAATAATCGATTGAAAATACGAAGAACAGATGAGCCGTGACGTGCAACACACCGGTGTGCGCCACGGCTTTGTAATAAGAGAAAACGTGTGATGAAAAAGAAAATAGCTCTGTGGAAATGGGCGTTGCTTTTTGTGGCCGCCCTGGTGCTGGCCATCATTGGCTACGGCATGCTCAAGGCCTTGGCCGAACTGACATCGTCCGGCGTGTGGAATGTCGTCGGAAGCATAGCCCTGCTGGGTCTCTATGCCATGGCTGTGCGTTTGCTTGAGCGTCATTGGCCGAGTGACCTATCGCTTGTCCGTCTGCCTGGCCACTTGGGACTTGGACTGCTCATTGGGGGATTGTTTTTTGTCGTGGTCGTCGGTGTGATGTGGTTGTCTCGCTGCTGCAGCCTGACTCCCGTCAGTTTCCTGTGGCGTGTGCAGTGTGTGGAGTTCACCTACTTTTTGACGGTTGCCGCAGGCGAGGAAGTGATATTCCGGGGCGTCTTGTTCCGTTGGATAGACGAACGTTGGAACATGGTCGCCGCCCTGATAGTTTCAGCCTTGCTCTTCGGTCTCGTGCACATCTTCAATGATGGCGCCACCTGGTGGTCGTCGCTGGCCATCGCCATTGAGGCGGGCCTGCTGCTCGGCGTGGCCTACAAGTGGTCCGGCACGCTGTGGCTTCCCGTTGGCATCCACTGGGCGTGGAATTACGTGCAGGGCAATGTCTTCGGTTTCTCCGTTTCGGGCATGACGGTAGACAACTCGATGTTCAGGACGGCAGTCAGCGGGCCCGACATCATCACTGGCGGCGTCTTTGGTCCCGAGGCCTCCATACTCTCCGTCGTGTTGGGAGCGATGCTTTCGGCTCTTTTTATATGGAAAATGAGGCGTACGGCGCATCTTGAAGATAAACATCCAGGACTGAGTTAACGCGTATGAAATTGAAATTCCATAGTTTGAGATTTAAGACGCAGGCTGTTGCGGTCTTCGTCCTCCTGGTCCTTTCGTGGCAGTCCACGGTGGCTGAAACGGCTTTGCGGCAATACATTCACAATGGCGACACCTCCTTTGCGTGGCAGGTGTTGGACAGTACGCAGGTGGCCGATGTCTGTGCCTACCGTTTGCGCCTCACTTCGCAAACGTGGCGGGGCATTCCGTGGATACACGAGCTGGTAGTGATGATTCCCCAACGGGTGAAACACGGCGAGGCATTGCTTTTTGTGAGCGGAGGCTTGGCGGACGAGCAGACGAACGAGCCGAAATATCGCAAGTGGGACGATAATCTGGTGCAGCGTCTTGGCCGCATCGCCCACAACTGCAAGGCGGTGACGGCCGTGCTTTGGCAGGTGCCGCGCCAGCCGCTCTTCGCCGGAAAAGCAGAAGACGTGTTGGTTTCCTACACCTTCCATCAGTTCCAGGAGACGCGCGACGCCACCTGGCCGCTGCTGTTGCCCATGACCAAAAGCGCGGTCAGGGCCATGGACGCCGTGAGTCAGCTGACATATTCCAGACACGTGAAACGTCCTGTCAACCGTTTCGTCGTGAGCGGCATCTCCAAGCGTGGCTGGACAACCTGGCTGACCGCAGCCGGAGAACCGCGTGTGGTGGCCATCGCGCCTATGGTCATTGACATCCTTAACATGCCTGTCAACGTGCCTTACCAGCGCCACATGTACGGTGGTTATAGCTTGGAAATCCAGGATTACGTCAATCTGGGACTTACCGAGGCCGTGGGAAGCGGGCCGGGCAAGCAGCTCGTGGACATGGTGGACCCCTATTCCTACCGCCGCGGGCTTACACTGCCGAAACTGCTCTGCTTCGGCTCGAACGACGAGTACTGGACCGCCGATGCCGTGAAAAACTACGCCGACAGCATCGGAGGACATCTGTCCATCCAGTACACGCCCAACAGCGGCCACTCGCTCGCCGACGGCAGGGACGCCGTGCCTGCCCTCGAGACCTTCTTCTGGCAGACGTTGCACGGAAAACGCTACACAAAACTCGCTTACACGGCGCAGCGCGACGGGCGCAACGTAAATGTTCACGTAAAAACTTCTAAAGGAAAACTGCTGCAGGCCGAACTGTGGGAAGCGTGTTCACAGACGCTCGACTTCCGTAAACAGCGCTTCGTGAATGTCGTGCAGATGCAACCCGCGAAGAAACGCTTCCACGTCACGGCCACCCTGCCCGAGACCGGATACAAAGCCTTCTTCGTGCGGTGTGTCTTCCTGCACCCCATCGAGGGCACTTATGCCCTGTGCACCCGCATGTACACGGCCGACAGCAGCACATTGTTCGACAAACCGTTCCAAACCAAATGAATTATAAGGAAAACATAGAACGCGCCCTGCGCTCGACGGCGCGCCGGGGCGTGGAGAACGTGATAGCGTGGCTCGACCGCAACCGTTTCTACGAGGTGCCGGCTTCGGTAAAATTCCACAACAATTTTGCCGGCGGTCTGGCCAAGCACTCGTGGGAGGTCTACGAGGAGGCCCTGCGCCAGAGTGAGCAACTGAAGGACGTGACCTTGCCGGCCGACAGTTTGATTCTCTGTGCATTGCTCCACGATATCTGCAAAACCGACGTTTACCGTGTCAGCCCCGTCAACGGACGCCCGTACAGCAATCCCGAAAACTTCCGCAAGGGACACGGACTGCGCTCCGTGAAAATGTTGGAAGACCTGGGGCTGGAACTCCAGCACGACGAAATCATGGCCATCTGGTGGCACATGGGCGTTTACGAAGTCTCGCGGGAACAGTATCCCGACATGTATGCCCGTGCCCAGACCATTCCCCTCTGCCGTGTCATCCAGCGCGCCGACAGTCGCGCCGCTGCCGCGGCATGCGAAGCGAAATAGTTGCCCCGACGGGCGTTTTTGTCATGATTTTTTACTTCAAATCCGGGTGCTTCGTAACCCGTTGATTTTCACCGGGTGCCAAATATGGCAAAACAGAAGCGGCGTTTCAAATTTTCGAAACGCCGTTTCTGCGTCCCGAAGTCCCACCTTTGCACCCCGAAATCCGAGCCCCGCTCCCCGTTTGTCAAGATTTTTTATTGTATAGTCCTATAGTCTCTATGGTTATTATAGCGAAGAAAACCATAGAAAATCGCACAGCGAACATAGTCCCACAGGACATGAAAACAGAAAATACACCAAATTTAGGGTGGCTTTTTTTGAAAAAGAATAGTTATCTTTGCAACGTAC
>CAMZHB010000165.1 GCA_947306605.1 uncultured Prevotellaceae bacterium
GGCAGAGTTATGGTTCGGTTAATATCATTATCCAAAGGATTGTAAAGCATCACCAACCCTTTTTCTTTTTCCTGCGGATTCACATGCATGATGCCGTCCCAGTCTCTTGCATCGGGCTTACGCAGATGTATGATGTCACTGTTGAGAATACGGCGGTATTTCTTGTACCAACCGATAACGTCTTTTACCATCTGCTTGGTTTCGTCGGTATCGTACAGACGTGGACCACGGTAACAGGCCTGGACACCGGTACCATAATTCTGCACCATGTGCATCTTATACTCATACAGATGCTCGCCGAGCGGTTCCAGAGTCGCCGCCGCACCACCTCCATGGTATTGTACCAAAGGCACGAACGTCCAGAGCGAACCGGGGACACGGTCCCATGTGCAGTCGTAGTTGAGTTGACGCGCATGAATGATTTGCCGGTCCCGAGGCAAAGACCAGTTGGTCTCACGATAGCCTATGCCGACCTTGGTGGAGCCGTTCAAGAAATAGAAATCGGGTACATTGATGTAATTGCCGTTTTCACACATCCAATGATAAAAGTCCGCTATTTTGTAAAACTGTTTCCACTGCGAGTCGTTCAGCCCTTTGTGATATGTATGAACTGTTGAGGCACATACGTCGCCCGGATAGGAACCGTCGTGTTCCAGACAGGTCATGCCGGTACGTTCCATAAACGTTTTCAATTTGTCAAAATAGGCATAACCCCAATCGCTCGCCAGACAAGGTGAACTGCCAAACCGCATTCCTCCGCGCTTTCCCGTTGCAGGATTGACAACGTCCACGCTGTCGCTTATCCAACGGCTGGCAAGCAGGGAATAGCACCCCATTTCAATGCCCTTCGTGTGGGCATAATCCACAAACGCTTTGTATTTTGCAATGTTTGCCTCTGAAATATCTTCCATGTTGAGACCGCATCCGAAACTGAGGATAATCATCTCATAACCCACCTCGGCACATTGGTCAATGGCACGGTGAACCGTTTCCGGGTCTGTCGATGTCAAATGAAGAAAGATGGGGTTTTGGGTTGTCCATGGCGCAATCGAAGCATAGAAATGACGGGTGAACAAGCCCTTTCGCTCGCGGTCGTTACTGTCGAATGGCATTTCGTAGACACAGAACGACCGGAACACTTTGCCTGGAGCCAAGTCATAGGCCGGCCCTATCGGCGGCGCCACCTCCAACATACAAGGCGTGTTAAGGCTATAATTGCGTTGCGATGTGTATTCAGGCTCTTTCAGCCACTTTTCAGTAATGTCGGTTTCACGATCGGTAAAACTGCCGGCACACTGATAGTCGCTCTCGATGTGAATGTTCGGAAGCATGAAACCGTCTTTGGGGTCACCCGACGGTGACTCGGGCTCGAAGAATGACAGACGTTCCAACTTGAATGCATCAATCGTGATTGGGCGGCCACTCTCATTGATAACTTCAAAATGTTTGCGGATGACAGGCAGGCGGTCGTAAATAGCCACATGGAGTTTCACCGTTATCCCATTCAACTCATCACTTCCGCGGAGGACAAACACCACCTCTTTGCCCGTGGCATTTTCCGTGTTCAAGGCCCACCGTGTACGTTTCCAATGAATCGTAGGCTGCAACTGAAAAATCTCGAAATCTTCGACAGTAAAAGCACCAGCTACAGGCTTCAACGTTTCAATCCACTTGTCAAGCAAATATCCACGCTCCACTTGGCCTTCCAGACCTCCTATAGCGTGCTCCGTACCATCAATAACCACACTCCCTTCGGTTCCCACGGCACGCAACATGCGTTCACCGGTCATACGGTTCACATAATCCGTAGTAGCCAGATTAGGAAACAGCCGGAACGTGCGCCACACCATTCCGTTGGCCAAAACAAGACTTTTCCGGTCAGGCGATGCATAGATGCCTGCAGCTGATTTTTCAGGGGTAACCAACCAGTCAAACGGCGTTTTTGATGAGGCCAATTCATCAAAAACAGGCAATGTGGCCATTTTTTGCGTCAGGTCGAGAGCAGAGGAACCTGTCGCAATCCAAAGACATGCAACAACAACGACAATCTTATTCCAATACTGCACTTTCATTATTTCTCTAATAACATGAGACGAAAAGTTATTCTGCCACTCTTAAGCGAACAGCCTCGGCGCGTCCGAAGAACTCGGGCGAATAGACACATTGCACCGTGGGTACGGCCGACTGGAACTGGCCAGTACGGTCAATGCGCATTTGAGTCTCGACAATATGTGTGCCTTTGGCCAACTGTTGGAAAAAATAATCGGTGGAAGCATCGCCCACATTGCGGTAGGCACCCGTTGTCCATTCATAACCCGACAGAGGTTGCACGGGCTCACAGCAGGCGGGACGTCCTTCTTTGAGACATACGAAATCATAGTCACGATCAGCCGTCAGTTCGTAACGCACACGGATGAGGTCACCCTTAGCCAACACCGTTTGCTCTGTCACTGGTTCCCATATCTGTGCCCGGCGCACACTGTAGGCCGCCTTCAGCGATAGTCCGGCGGCCAAGGCTTTTACTTCGGTCATCGGCACAAGATATTGGGCATAGACGGCACCAAAAGCCATCGGCTTGGTTGTCTTTTCAATCGTCAGTGCCGTAGGTTGTTCTTTGAGTTCATCATTGGCCAGCGTACAACGGTAATAACCCAGTGTAGCCGGCATCTGCACCTGATGGGCATTGGCCGTGATATCCTGCTGGCGACGGTTGGCAAAGGTCAGTGTCATGCGCGGGAAACTGCGGCCTCCGGCATGTGACAACATATTCTGACGGAGGAATAGGTAATAAATGGCATCTACGCTGCTGCGCGGATTGTCCCACGTTTGTGTGCGTTTCGCCTGAAGAAGCCATTGAGTCATCTCCTGAATAGTCACAGTGTCCTGAGGCATGATTTGGCAAATGGCATCGAGGGCGGCAACTTGTGTCGGCACTTTGTAGCTGTGCCATCCCCAACGCGAACGGTCTGTATCGAAATAACGTCCCATTTCAGGCGTACTAACCGTATGTTCCATCAAACTTTTCAGGGTTGCCTCTGAAGCCTTGCGCTTGCCGGATGCTGCCAGCACCACGGCAGCCTGTGACTTGGCGTACATATCGTACGAAATGGCACTTTCTTCCAAAAGACGGATGAGATATGTGCGGTCGGCATTGGGAGCGATGTTGCATAACGCACATGTATGCAAATAACGCAGCAGCAAGTCGCCGACATGTGGATCATGTCCCGTCTGCTTCTTCTGTTTCTTATATTCTTTCACTATCTCGGCCATCTTGAGATCCATATAGTTTATAGCACGATTTACACGTTGCTGCAATTGTCCTTCGATCGCTTCAGGCGACAGACAACCCAATTTGGCCAAGAGTTCACACACTTCGACAGTCATCCACAGACTACCCGGCATCGTCGGGAACCAGCTCCATGAACCATCGGCATTCTGAAGTGACAGGAGTTTGTCAAGATAACTCTGGCGGCGATAGCTCATCGTCAACGGATCGAACAGATTACCAAGTTGAAGCAAGCGATCGCGCTCTCCATCGGCGGCAGCCACCCAAGGTGTCTCATTTAAAATAATTTGCTTAAGGTCATTGTTACGTTCCAGTAACAAGAACACGCTGTCCGCTCCTCCCGACTCACGCCAGGCACGGGCCAATTGTTCTATGGCCGGATCGGACTTGGCCTCCATCTCAGCAAGCGACAGGGCATAATAGGCCATCGCCATGGAATAGGCATTCTCACTGACAGGACGGGCTAACGTAGGAAGCGCCTCAACAGCGAGCCACGCGGGATTACCCGTGTATTCAACAGTCAAACACTTGTTGGAAACATGAGCGACGTCACCACCAAAGAGAGAAGTAAGATCAGCCGTTTTCGTGCCTGTTCCCACCAACGAAAGGGGCACACTCTCGGTCACATCCTGCTTGTCGTCAAGAATAGGGATATAGTGCTGCTCGCCATCACTGAACTTCCCGCTCACGGCAGAAATACGACAGATGAGCAGAGAATATTCATCCGTTACACTGACTGGAAACGTAACTGTCGTTTCGCCATTAGCTACCACTTCAAACTTTGATTGCTGCCGGCTGACAGTCTTCTGTGTGGATGGATCGATGAGTTCCATAAATGCTTTGCCGCCGATAGTCCGTTCCGTTGCATTGCGTATAGAAGCAGCCAAAGCCGTATGGTCACCGACCCGCAAGAAGCGTGGTACATTGGGCTGCACCATAAAGTCCTTACTGACCACGACAGAAGTGGACAACGTGGCATAATCCACAGCGGACGTATGAGCCAGTGCGCGGAAATTCCATTGAGTCAAGCTCTGAGGCAGAGTGAAGGCCATGACCACCTCACCCTTGGCATTGGTTGTCAACTGAGGCATAAAGAA
>CAMZHB010000166.1 GCA_947306605.1 uncultured Prevotellaceae bacterium
CATGGAGCGCATGCAGCCGTTGCGGTAGTAGGCGCGGCGCTGTACGTTGCCTCCCCAGCCGTTCCAGTTCTCCAGGAACGAGTAGAGGCCGCCGGTGCCGAGGTTGTAGTTGCGTCCGCTCATGCGGTGGGTGGCGATGTAGCGCCATTCGGTGGCGCTGGCGGGTTTGTACCAGGCCGAGAGCAGCGTGTTGTTGTAGATAATGGTGTCTTTTCCGTCGTTGATGGCCACGAAAATGTCTTCTGGTTGGCTCATAACGACGTATTGCACCCATTCGCCCGCTGTCCACCAGTGTTTGCTTGTGGTATAGGCCTTTGTGCCTGTGCCTTCGCCGCCGAAGCGTTCAATGATTATGCTATTGCCCTTGTCGAGTGAACCTGAGCGCAGGTAATCGGGCAGATTCTTGTCTTCATCGGTGTCGCCGTTGTCCCAAGCCGAGAAAATGACGGTGTGCCAGACGTGGGTGTAGTCGCCGTCGAAGCGCTGGGGCATCTGTTGTCCCATGTACCATCCGGTGGCGCCCACGGTCATGGCGTAGGTGCTCAGAATTTGTTTGTCGGGCGGCACCATGCCTTCCATGTAGATGGCGTCGAACGATTCGCCCGAAGGACAGCCTGCGGAAGTGTTGCTGGTGTTGTACCACAGGTGCACGCTGGGGGCCATAAAGTTGTCGCTGGTTGCCACTTTGGCCGTTGTGGTGCGTTGGAAGAGCAGGTAGTCGAGGCTCTGCACGGTGGTGCTGCCGTTGCGGCTGCTCACTTGGATTTCATACCAGCCGTCCTTGGGGATGGTGGTGGCGGGGATGAGTTCGATAATGTTCATCTTGCCTTTTTCCTCGGCGGTGACGGTGTTGACGCACAAGGTGTCGCCCGTGGCGCGGTTGATGAGTGCCATATTCAGGGTGGCTGTGCGCGACGTTTTGGTCTTCATTTGCAAGTCGGCCCTGATGGTGCCTTTGGGCATGTGGGCGTAGTAGCAAATGACGGCGCGGTAATTGCTGGGCCAGACGGTGAGGCTGCCTGTCTTCTTGATAGCCCCTTCATGGTCGTTGAACGGCTGGTCGTTGAGCATGAACCAGCAGTGGCCGCCGGGAATGGTGTCAATGACATCCTTGAACGTTTGTGCTGTGGCTGCAAAACACAGGACGCCTGCAAACATTGAGAGTAAAAGCTTCTTCATTGTTGTATGATTTTTGTTCTTTAATTGATTGCTTTTTCTGTTTTGCGCGGCAAAGGTACTCAAATCCTTGCAAATGGAAACCATGTTTGCCTCATTTTTAATAATTATTACACTGCCAGGCGGCGGTTCTGTCGGATGTTGAAAACAAAACGCCGCTTCGTCACGACGAAACGGCGCTTCAAAATTTTGAAGTCCCACCTTTGCGTGACGATGTGGGACTTCATCCTTCCGAACCCTGCATCGCCCTTCCGCCGGATGCCGTTTTCTGCCGCAAGACACTTTTTTGCCCTCCGGAGGCGGCTGAACAACAAAGAATCCTTAACTTTGTAACACCGTGCCACGGCATTGCAGGGAAACAAAACAATAAAAAGACCAAATGATAAAACGATTACTGAAATTTTTGGATGCTTCGCCAGTGAATTTCCTGGCTGTGAAGCAACTTACGGATGCGTTGGAAAAGGCGGGCTTCCGCCGGGTGGACCCGTGTGAACCTTTGGGCGACGTGAAGAGCGGCGACCGCTTCTATGTGACCAAGAACGACTCGTCGGTCTATGCCTTCCGCATCGGCTGCCGCAGTTTGGCCGACGCCGGATTCCGCATGATTTGCGCCCACTGCGACTCGCCCACCTTCCGCATCAAGCCCAACGCCGAGATGGCTTGCGAAGGCGGTCTGGTAAAGCTCAACACCGAAGTCTACGGCGGTCCCATCATGTCCACGTGGTTCGACCGTCCCCTCACGCTGGCCGGACGGGTCATCGTGCGCGGCGACGATGCCCTGTCACCCCGCACACGGCTGCTCCACGTGAAGCGCCCGCTGCTCCAAATCAGCAATCTGGCCATTCACTTCAACCGCGAGGTCAACGACGGCGTGAAACTGAGCAAACAGAAAGACATGCTCCCCATCCTGGGCATCATCACAGGAGAATTGGAGAAGGGAAACATGCTGATGAACGTCATCTGTGACGAATTGGACGTGAAACGCGGCGACGTGCTTGACTTCGACCTTTACCTGGCCGATGCCACGCCCGCCTGTACCTTTGGCGTGCACGACGAATTCATCTCCTCCGGCCGTCTCGACGACCTCTCCATGTGCCACGCCGGACTGGAGGCCCTGTTGGCCGCACCTGCGTCCGACGCCACCCAAGTGCTTGCCATCTTCGACAACGAGGAGACGGGCTCGCAGACCAAACAGGGCGCCGGCAGTCCTTTCCTGGCCTCGATGTTGCAGCGCATTGCTTTGGCACAAAGTGGCACGGTGGAAGCTTTCCATCAGGCGGTGGAGCGCGCTTTCATGGTTTCGGCTGACAACGCCCACGCCTGGCATCCCAACTATCCCGAGAAATACGACCCGACGAACCATCCCGTGCTCGGCGGCGGTCCGGTCATCAAGTTCAACGCCGCTCAGAAATATGCCAGCGACGCCGTTTCGGCTTCTATTTTTGCCGAAGTGTGCCGCGAGGCCGGTGTGCCCTGCCAGCGCTTTGTCAACCACAGCGACGTGGCCGGCGGCAGCACGTTGGGCAACATTCTGGCTTCGTCCATTCCCTTGCGCGGCGTTGACATGGGCAACGCCATCCTCGCCATGCACTCCTGTCGCAAAACGGGCAGCGTGGCCGACCACAAATACTGTGTCAAAGCTTTCACGCAGTTCTACAGCAAGTAAGTAGTCCGTTTTTATGAAAAACAAAAACTATCATCTGGGATATGTGACTTTCTTGGCACTGGTGGCTGCAGGCGGCGGCTTCCTCTTCGGTTACGACACCGCCGTCATCAGCGGTACTATCGGCCAGGTTACCCAACTTTACCATCTTGACGTGTTGCAGCAGGGTTGGTATGTGGGCAGTGCCCTGATAGGCTCCATTGTGGGTGTCGCCTTTGCCGGCACGCTGAGCGACCGGTTGGGGCGCAAGCCTGCCATGATTGTGTCGGCCGCGATGTTCACGCTGTCGGCGTTGGGCTGTGCCTTGTGTGCCACGTTCGACCAATTGGTTGTTTATCGTATCATCGGTGGCGTGGGCATCGGTGTGGCCAGCATTGTCTGCCCCATGTACATCAGCGAGATTGCCGTCACGCAGTTCCGCGGCCGTCTGGTGTCGACCTATCAATTGGCCATTACCGTAGGTTTCGTGGCCGCCTACTTGGCCAACTTCTTGCTGTTGCAGTGGTCGCGCGGTGTGGGCGAAGGCAGCGGTTTGTGGCACAAGGTGATGGTCGATGAGGTCTACCGCGGCATGTTAGGCATGGAAACCGTTCCGGCACTGCTCTTCTTCATCGTTATATTCATGTTGCCCGAGAGTCCCCGTTGGCTTATCTTGAAAGGGCAGGACAGGCGTGCCAAGTCCATTTTCAGCCTCATCTATCGTCGCGAGGCCGACGCCGAACATCAGGTGGCCGAAGTGGCCGACACTATGCGCCGCGAGGAGAAGAGCGAAGTACGCTATCTCTTCCGCCCCGGCATCCGCACCGCGCTGGTGGCCGGTGTTTGCATTGCCGTGCTCGGACAGTTCATGGGTGTGAACGCCGTGCTTTACTACGGTCCTAAAATCTTTGAAGACGCGGGCTTGTCGAGCGGCGATTCGTTGTTTTACCAAGTGTTGGTCGGCATGGTGAATATGCTCACCACCGTGCTGGCCCTCTGCATCATCGACAAGGTGGGCCGCAAGCAGCTGGTTTATTACGGTGTCAGTGGCATGATTGTTTCTCTGCTGCTCATTGCCACTTACTTCTCTTTCGGTGAGGCTTGGCATTGGTCCAGTGTGGTGATGCTGGTGTTTTTCCTCCTTTACGTGTTCTTCACCGCCGTTTCCATTTGTGCCGTGGTGTGGGTGCTGCTCAGCGAGATGTATCCCACCCGGGTGCGCGGCCTGGCCATGTCCATTGCCGGCTTCGCCTTGTGGATAGCCACCTATCTGGTGAGCCAGCTCACCCCGTGGCTGCTTTCGGCGGCCACGCCTTCGGGCACGTTTATCATCTTTGCCGTCATGTGTCTGCCTTACCTGTTTATTATGTGGCGATACATTCCTGAAACGACAGGACGTTCGCTGGAAGATATTGAGAGGTATTGGCTCAAGGATAAACGCTGACGCCGCCAGCCGGTTGGCGCTACTGAAAAGAAGTGGGACTTCTGCACGCAGAAGCGGCGGCGCCAAAATTTTGGACGCCGGTTGTGTTTTTTTGTAAAGTAAAGTTAATCG
>CAMZHB010000167.1 GCA_947306605.1 uncultured Prevotellaceae bacterium
GTGGCACCCGACGCACAAATGGTGTTCATTGTAAGCAAGAACTTTGACGATGCCGACGTTTTGGACGGTATAAAGTTTGTGAGTGATATCGCAAGCGAGCGTAACATGCCTTGGATTGTGAATATGAGTTTTGGTACAAATTTCAGTCCGCACGACGGTTCGTCGGAGTTGTCGCGTGATATGGACGAGATGTTGGCCAAGAAGGGTGTCGTAGTGACATCTGCAGGCAATGACGGAGGGAACGTTTTGCATGCAAGCAGTTCGTTCGCTACAGGACATACGACATCGTATGTAGCTGTGGATGAGAAGTCACAGACATACATTTTTCTTTATGTAGTCGGTGACGATCCGGAGCCGTTTACAGTTGCACCAGTGCTTTATAACAACGTGTCGAATATATACGTGACACGTAGTGAAACATTCTGGAAAAGCAAACTAACGGAGGAGTATGGTGTGGACAGTGTGACGAACCGCTATTATTACCAGTTGATGCTCAATGCTTCGTCGACAAAGAGATTGTCCGGCCTGGAGGACTGTACCATTGCGTTCCAAATAGACGGTGCTCCCGGACATTACATCCATGCATTTCTCAATGGTAATGGTCCGCAGTTCGTTGCAGAAAAATCACGTTCCGCTACAATAGATGACATGATGTCGGTGGGCAGTCCCGCCGACACGAGGAGCGCTGTAACGGTGGGTTCTTATGTGACAAAAAATAAGTGGACAACATTAGAAGGTAAAACCTATGGTTATGTCGACGCCTCTGTTGTGAATGCCCTGTCTTCCTACTCTTCATTCGGTCCCATGGTTGATAGTACCTTGCTGAAGCCTGATGTGTGCGCGCCTGGACAAGGCCTCGTTTCATCAATCTATAAGAATAGTTCAGATTTTGTTTCTGATGTCAGTTCCATTGTAGAAAAAGTGAAAATGGGAATAACGGATTACTATTATGCAATTATGCAAGGAACGTCCATGTCGGCGCCCATGGTTTCAGGTATCATAGCCCTTTGGTTGGAAGCCAATCCTGCTTTGAATGAGAAACAGATACACGAGATTATTGCCGAAAGCAGTTCCCGCGATTATTGGACGGGTACCTGTTGGAATCCGAAATGGGGATATGGTAAGATTGATGCGTACGAGGGTTTGAAACTGGCATTAAAGAAAACGGGTATTTCGGCGAAACGCAATGTCGCAGAGCCAGTAAGTATTCGTAAAAGCGGTAAAATGTGGAAGGTATTGTTTAATGCGAATGAGACATTTGCTGACCTTTTGTTATGTTCTCTCGATGGCAAAACCCTTGTACATCGTCATCTTGACGGTGCTAGTGTCGGCAGTGAGCAGATTTTCGATTTTTCAGCTTTGCCTGCTGGTTTATACGTGTTGAAGATACAGACGCCTAACAGCGTTTCGTCACGTAAAGTGATGGTGAAATGATTTCCCAACAAGCAAACTCGTGGCATCCGACAGATGCCACGCGTTTGCTTTATGACTAGAGACTTCAGCAACCCATGGTTTCGCGGTAGAAGTCGAGCATATCGAAAATGTCGTCCTTCGTGGTCTGTTGGTTGATGCGTATATCGCCGATGTCGTTCAATAGTGTAAAGTTGATGATGTTGTTTTCGTTTTTCTTGTCGTGTGTCATCAACTCATAGAGACGGTCGTATTGCTTGCAGTTGAACGTGAAGACTCCATAATTTTGTTTTATAAATTGAGTAGTCTGCAACATGATGTCATGAGGGAAATCCAGGTGCTTGCAACTTAGGTATAGTTCGCAAACAAGTCCCCAAGCCACAGCATAACCATGCAGAACCGGCTTGTTTTCGATCATGGCCAGACTCTCTATGGCATGGCCGGCTGTATGACCGAGATTAAGTGCTTTGCGAATCCCTATTTCGTGCGGGTCTTCGCGTACGATGTGTCGTTTTACTTCTACGCTTTTGTTGATGAGGTTTTGCAACTGTTTCAAGTTGGGCTTATATAAGTCAAATGTCAGCAACTCGGCCCATTACTCACGTGTGTGGATTAAACTGTGTTTTAGCATCTCTGCAAACCCAGAACACAGGTTCTTGTGGTCCAGGGTTTGTAGAAACGATGCATCTACAATCACTTGTTTGGCATTGCAGAAAGCACCCACTTCATTTTTCAAACCATTCAAATTGACGCCAGTCTTGCCTCCAACCGATGCATCCACCATGGCGAGCAAGGTCGTAGGGATGTTGACGAAACATATGCCACGTTTGAATGTCGATGCTGCGAATCCTCCCAAATCAGTGACCATTCCGCCTCCAACATTGATGAGTAGCGAGCGGCGTGTCGCCCCGTATTGACTCAGAGAAGTCCAGACCTGAGTCAAGGTCTCTATGTTTTTGTGCGTGTCATCGGTTTGGGTGGTGATAATTTCAGCATTGCACACACTTAAAACATTCTGCAGTCGCGGCAGACAGAGTTGCGCAGTTGTTTCATCAGCAAGGACAAACAGACGGTCGTATGACCACTCTACGAGTACTTCGTTGAGAGTATGACATACGTCTTGTGTGAAGATAATGTGTTGTTCTTCCATACAGTGCACAAAGTTACAAATAAACAAATACAGAGCGAAAGAAAAAAGTATTTTTCGTTTTGTCCAAATATTCAAAGAAACAAAAAATGCGTCCGGAGCATAAAATTTGTCACGTGATTAAACTTTTAGTGACGGGCGGTGTCATATCAATGAAATCGCTTATATTGGCGTCCAATTCTTATATTCGAATGCGAAAACAAATATTTTTCCTCTTGATTTTCATTATGGCTCAGGCAGCCTGGGCAGAAGATTATATCATTAGTGGTAACGTACTTGATGCGCAGGGGAATGCGCCGATGGAGATGGTGACTGTACGCTTGATGAAAGCTGATAGTACGTTTGTCACAGGAGCTACAACGATGGAGAATGGTGCTTTTTCTGTTAATGCCAAGAAAGCAGGTAGCTATATCTTGAAATTTACTTTTTTAGGTTATAATACGTTGTTCCGTAATGTGACTCTTACAAAGGAAAAACCTACGGCCAGTGTGGGTAATGTGACTATGTCTACCAACGACCGTCTGTTGAAGGAGGCCACCGTAAAAGCGCGCGCAGCCAAAGTGCAGATTGTTAAAGATACCTTTATATATAATGTGGCTGCCTATCGTGTGCCCGAGGGAGCGACTCTTGAAGCGCTGGTGGAACAACTTCCGGGTGCCATTGTTGACGATGATGGCAACATTACGTTGAATGGTAAGGCTGTAAGCGAAATCTTGGTTGAGGGAAAGGATTTCTTCAAAGGTGACACAAAAGTGGCCATGAAGAATCTGCCCGTGACACTCATTGACAAAGTAAAAGCGTATGACAAGAAAAGTGATTATACGCGTGAAACAGGTATTGATGACGGTAATGAAAAAACTGTGCTCGATTTACAACTGAAACAAAAACTGAAAGGAGCCATTTTCTCGAATGCCAACTTGGGCATAGGTAATCACAATCGTTATAATGCCCGTCTCTTTGGTAATTATTTTACCGACAACCAAAACTTTTCGATATTCTCAAATCTGAATAATACAAATGATCGTGGGGGTATGCGCGGCGGAGGCCCCGGATTCAGAAGTGGAGGCAGTGGTTTGAATGCATCCAAGAATGTTGGCTTGAATCGTTACTGGAATAACGGGAAGAAAGACATGGAGGCCGGCTACTTGCAAATGAACGGTAACTTGCGCTATAACCATAATAACAGTGACCGTGCTTCGCGTGGTAATTCAGAAACGTTCCTTAATAGTGCTGGTTCCAGTTCATTCTCAAACAGCCGAAGTCAAAGCTATGGTCACAGTTGGGGCTGGAATGGAGAATTCAATTTACGTTGGCGCCCGGACACGATGACAAGTGTTTATTTCCGTCCTGATTTCTCATATTCTGAAAATGACAGCCATAGTCAGAGTCGTTCGGCAACATTTAAGAACGACCCGTATGAAAAGGTGGAAGACCCGTTGGACGATATCTTCAGTCCTGCTCCTTCACTTGCGGATATTGCTGTAAATCGCAATGATCGTCAGTCGTTGTCGGATGGTACGAACGTGAATTTTGATGTTGATGCGGGCGTCACGCGACGTTTGAACACGAAAGGCCGCAGTATTTCTTTTGATGGTAGCATGAACTATTCCAAAGGAACAAGTCACAGCTATAGTATATCTGACATATATTATTACCAACGAGGCTCTCAGACATATAATAACCAGTATTCAACATCACCGACCAAGAATTGGGGCTATAGTACCAGACTCAGTTATTCGGAGCCTATTGTGAAGAACCTTTTCTTTGAGGGTAGTTATAACTACAG
>CAMZHB010000168.1 GCA_947306605.1 uncultured Prevotellaceae bacterium
TATTGCCAGAATAACCATCAAAGTCCTCTTCAAGACGATTCCAACCCAACTCAAGATAGATACCAAAGTTCTTCGTAATACGGAAGTTGTTCAAGATACCTACATTAAGATCCATTGCATAGAAATTGTGGGTCATAGAACGAGCGATACCACCACCAATGAAGGGAATAAAGTTCCAAACACGATTGCTGTTGTAACCGCAAAGCATATTGCTCAGATTAAACAGGACCTGTTCGTTGATCATCCAATACTTGTTCAACGGGCTGTGAACGTTTACAGCTTTTTCATTTACCTTGTCATGAGCAAATACTGACTTACCCCAAATACCAGAAAGCTTTGTACGGAGACCCAAGCCAGGAGTAAACCACTTACCTACAGCAATCGAAGCGCCAGGATTTGAACGATAGCCCTTAAACGGGGTAACAGAACGAGGATGAATACCATGCTCCTGATCAGAATAATAAGCATTCCAATCAGCACCAGCTTGGATAAACCAATTACTCCAGAAAGAGTTAGTAGCTACACTGTACTTCTTCGTAGGAACTTCAGAAGTCTGTGCCAAAGCAAATGAGGAAACACCTACAAATGCCAAAACAAACAAAAACTTTTTCATACTTTCCATTTTAAATTATACATTAAATCTTGTTTTCTACATTGAAGAAGGGCTATTGCCCACTTTTCCGTTGCAAAAATAGTAAAAACTCTCTATTCCACACAAATTTTTTTCAAGAAAAAAGCATTTTCGAAGCAAATATTTCTTGTTTTGGCACAAAAACGACATGTTTGTGTCTATTTTAAGCGGTTTTCGATGCTATCATTGGGTATAATTACCAAAGTAGCCTTACCATCCGGGGCAAAATTGGGAGAGGATGACGTGAATAAATCATTCACCAATGTTTTCATCTCTTCAGGAGTCATTACATAGCCATACTTAATTGCATTCTTTTGTGCCAAAGTGATAGCTATGTGATGGTGAATTTTGTCTTCGGGTTGTCCCGTACGTGAAAGCAATCCATCAAATATTTCCAAGAGAAGACTCACCGGATTTAGCGATTCCGTTCCTGCAGGTGCGCCATTGACTGCATAACTACCGCCTCCCAAATCCGAGATATCAAAGCCGACTGCCTTAAATTGCTCCATGAACATATTAAACACGGGTACTTGTGTCGCAGATATTTGGATGAGTTCTGTAAACAACAATCCCTGCGATACGCCATCGCAGTTGGTCAGTTGTGACATGAACCTGTCGTAGAGTATTCTTATATGAGCACGTACAATATCAATAATCATCAACCCCGACTTTACTGATGTTACAAGGTATCTCCCAGCATGCTGGATGTAGAGGGCCTGTTCGCGGTCCCAAGTGGCTTGTTCTTCTTGTGAGCTTTCAGAATATAATTTCGACGCTCCATTCGTATCCTGCAGGGCCAAATTTGACTTTTCCGATGTCCGGATGTCTTTTTGCGTAAGCGAAGAATACAGTTCTTGCCATCCTTTATTCACTTGAGCACGTTGTCTGTCATATCTTATATTCGGCGACGGAGTGCCTTCAAACGGGTTATAGTTGGGATTGACTTTTACTTGCGGCGGCGTAGAAACCACATTGGGAGAGAAACCTGGTATCTCCGGCCCTTCGCCCCGGTCAAAGTCTATTGTAGGTACAGCATTGAACTTTCCGAGAGCCTCTCTCACTGCAGCTAAAAGGATTTGCCAGATGGAATGATCGTCTTCAAATTTAATTTCCGTCTTGGTCGGATGAATATTTACATCTATTCGCGACGGCTCTACCTCAAAGCAAATAAAATAAGGTATCTGGCGGTCTTGAGGAACCAAACGTTCAAAAGCAGTTACGATAGCGCGATTAAAATACGGGTGACGCATAAAGCGGCCATTGACAAAGAAAAATTGACGGGCGCCTTTGGTTCGAGCACTTTCGGGAGTGCCGACAAAACCATCGATTTTAATTATAGACGTATCCACTTGGACTGGCAAAAGCGACTTATCGTAAGACGCGCCACAAACATCCACGATTCGTTTTCTGAATGACGACGGGCGCAAATCGAGGACCTGAACATCATCCCGGAACAGCGTGAACGAAATGTCGGGGTGCACCAAGGCAATTCGTTCAAACTCCGCCATGATATTGTTTAACTCCGTTGCATTTGATTTCAAGAACCGTCGACGTGCGGGAACATTATAGAAAAGGTTGCTTACGGTAAAACTGGTTCCCACTTGGCAAGCCACAGGACGTTGCTCCGTTATTCGCGATGCCTCCACGTTCAACCATGTGCCGATTTCGTCGTCACTAGTACGGGTCTTCACTTCCACCTGTGCCACTGCGGCAATAGAAGGCAGGGCTTCGCCACGAAAACCCATGGTTCGGAGATTAAATAAATCGGCTGGCGAGGTTATTTTTGAAGTAGCATGACGTTCAAAGCTGAGACGGGCATCGGTTTCACTCATTCCCTTTCCGTCATCAACGACCTGGATACTCGTTTTCCCCGCATCAGTCACCCAAACCGAGATGTGCGTGGCACCGGCATCAACAGAGTTTTCCATCAACTCCTTGATAACAGACGCCGGACGCTGTATCACTTCACCGGCGGCAATCTGATTGGCCACCGCATCGGGTAACAAGCGAATAATATCAGCCATTGTAGTACATATTCAAATTACCGGTTCTCAAACAAAGCACTTGCTGCATCGCAAAACGTCATTCTTATATCCCACGCTCTGGGTTGACAAAACCATGTGGGACTTGGCATAAAATATACGGCACATAGAAATTTTTATGTCCATTATTCTCCGAGCCATGTGCCGTTTACGAAATGCACCGGGCCATCCACATAAAACCACGCCCTCTTTGGCCTTGAAGAAAAGGCTATTTCCGGAAGCAAACAAGGACATTCCCGTAGTCATCTCTTACTCCCTTTCAACGATTGGAAAGGTACGGCACGCCTTTCGGTACGTTTGAGTTCCGTTCCCGCAGCTTTGGGTACCCAAATGAAGATATCAGCAGGCGACGTGGGACGCATATAATCGAACCACGCGAAATTGCTCAAATAAGCTTCTCTATCGGTCACAAAAGGCAAAGGATAGAATGTTCCTTTACTCTCTCGCGTCCATATTTTTGAGAGTTCCTTGTTCGCCATAAAGAGACGCAGCAGGCTGGTTTCGGTATGGTTCATGCCAATCATGAGACTGTCATCGTCGTATGCGAAATAATTTACCAGGACATTGCCTGTGACACGGTTTTCCTTGAGTTGTCCTTCTTCAAAATAGAAATTCATTTCACGGCCTGCCACTTGGTTATAATGAACCGAGTCAAGGCGTTCAGCCATCAGGGCCTGGTTGACCACATGTATGCTGTCAATCGTCGAATCATTGAAAAAGGCAAAAATTTCCTCGCCTAAAATCTGTCGGTCTTCATTCCATATAATAGGATTTCCGTATAACGACATTTTATGTTCGCTTGTATTATACGTCATTGAGTCTGACACCGACTGGACATCGGTTCTGTATGAACGGACACGAGCATAGGCGTGAGCTATACGGTATGCGGAATCGGTATGGAGGTTATAGGTAAACACTTTAAAGGTATCGGCATGCATATAAAGCGTATCGGGCTCAGAATAATTCTTAATCTGTGCATTATCATAGGCTATGGCATAACCGGTACCGTCATTATAATAACAATAGTCGGAAGTTAAAATGTTTTTGTTCGCTTCGTCAATTAGCATCACGTGACCGCTTGCCCTTGCCTCCCCTTTTTCTTTGTCATAATCAATCGTGTCACCCACTATCTTATGAGTGTGGTCCACAACAACCGAGCGGTCTAGCAGTTTCACCTTTCTCGTTTCACTGTTAAAGTACCCGTTCTCTGTTCTAATGCGGCTGTCGCCGTTTTCAATGGTTGACGGGCCAAGCATGTGTGACATGCGCGTACGGGTGTCGTAATAAAGCGTATCTCCGGACAAGGTATAATCTTTTCCGACCAAATTTACATTGTAGTTAAACAGAGCTTCGCGTGTGGATGTGTCATATTGTCCCCAGTCAGACGTTAATACATTTTCGTCATCCACAAGTTTTCCGCCCTCAAAGAAATATCCGAGGTTGTATACCCTGTCATAATTGAGGCTATCGGTATATAGAACCATCTTACGATGACGTAAGACAACATTTCTCCTTACTTGGGCAATCTGAGTGTTTCCATCGTAAAACAAAATGTCACCTCGCAACGAGAGTGTGTCACCTTGTAGCATCCGAACGTGACCAAACGCCTTGAATGAGTTTTCTTCTTGATAGAAATCGGCACTGTCGCAATAGAGTAACAAACCATTGTG
>CAMZHB010000169.1 GCA_947306605.1 uncultured Prevotellaceae bacterium
TTATAATGGTGGCGCTGACACTGCAGTTAATCCACATCTCGGACGGGGTGTTGACATTGCGGCGCACGCCCCAGATGGTGGGAATCTGCCCGGTGCAAGCGTCCTGCATGATGGTGACGGTGTTGGTCAGCGCAAGGGCTTTGGCCAGTGCCAGAGGGTCGCCGGTGCGCAGGTATTTCGAGAGGAAACCGCCGGCCACGTTGGCGGCACTGGCATCGACTGACATCTGGTACTTGTATTGCTCAAAGACACAGGGCGTGGGGTGAGGCCGTATGCCGCTGCGCCAGGGACGGATGTCCCAGTGGGTGAACTGGTCTTCGCTGAGACGCATGAGGTCTTCCGCGTCCTGCAGCTGTGTAGCGTCGGAAGAGGGCCGGTCGTAGATGTAGGCGGCCAAGGGGGCGGCGGTGCAGTTGGTAAGATTCTCGTAGGGTTGCAGGCCGAGCACAGAGCAGTCTTCGAACTGTCCCGTCATGTCGAAACGGCGGACGGCTACGTCCTGCATCCAGCGTTCGCCGCGGTGGCGGGCTTCGTCGTAACGGGTCTGTCCGAACTCGTTGTGGAGACGCAGCCAGTAGCGGAGCAGGGGATGGAGCATGGCGCAGGCGTCGTTGACGGGCTCACCCGTGGTAAGGTCGAGCTTGATGGGGAGACTGCCGTCGGGACGTTGCAGGCGGACGTAGGTGTCGGCAATGCCGAGGGCCCATTCGAGATACCAGGGGTCGCGGGTCTCGCGGTAAAGGTCGAGCAGACCGTGTCCGACGGTGACGGCCTCCATACACATGGTCTTGTTCTGGTTTTCCTGGCGTGCCGAGGCGATGAGCCCTTTGTAGTAGGTGGGCGGGAAATAGGCCAGGGGCGTGCCTTTGGGCTGGCTGATGGTGCGGAGGAAGCGGGCTACGTTGCGGCCCATGAGGAGGGCTTCGTCGCGCAGTTCGGGAATGAAGTGGGCCACGAGGGCTTCGTTGCGCATGGTGGCGCCCATGATTTTGCAGGCGTAGGTGTTGTGGGAATAGCTCATGTCGGGCTCGTCGTGGTCTTTCCACTGGTTGATGGCCCGCATGCCGTGGACGTAGCGCATGGCCATGAACGCGGCTTCCTTGTAGGGCCGTGCCGGCGTGTTGTAAGGCCCTTGGAAGGGGTAATCGCGCAGGAAACGGCGCCGTCCCACGGTGTCGGTCGTGACTTTGCCGTCGCGTAAAGCTATGACGGCCAGCATTACGTCGGTGCCGCCGGGTATCTGGTTCCACACGGGGCTGAGGCTGGCTTTCGGATTGCAGGCATGCATCTGCCACCGGTGTCCCTGGGTGTCGGTCAGCGCGAAGAGGTAGTCTTTGGCTCCTGGCGCTTCAGGGAAGTCGAAGGCAGGGGCATAGAGGAATTTCGTGGCGAACGTGTTCCAGGGAACATCGGCGCGTAGCGATTGGAGATACTCTTTCTGTGCTTTGGCGTTGAGCCGTTTGTAGTTGAGTCGCGGCGTAGCGGCCCCTGCGGTGATGGCGATGGCCGCGAGGATAATGACGAGTTGTCGTTTCATGTGTCTGAAGGCGTTGGGTTATAGTATTGTCCCTGCCACGCCTGGCATTCATTAAGCCGTCGGCGCAGCAGGTCAACGAAAACATGGTTTTTCATGCCCCACCTCGGGGCAATGAGTAGTTGGTCGGGCGACTGGGAGGTGAAGCGCTCCACGGTGATGTCGGGACGCAGGTGTTGTAGAAAATCGACGACGGCAGTGATGTAGTCGTCAGGCGTTGCAAAGAGGGCGTAATGTCCGGGGTGGCGGGCATAGTCGTCGGCCATGGGTGTGTCCTTGACGATTTGCAGTTGGTGGAGTTTAAGGATGTCGAGTGGCAACTGGGAGATGCGTTCGGCTTCTTCCGTCATCTGCCGGCGCGACTGTCCTGGAAGCCCCAAGATGAGGTGGACTGCGGTGTGGATGCCCCGTACTGCCGTGCGCCGGATGGCATCGGTGGCTTGGGCGTAGGTGTGGCCACGGTTGAGGCGGGCAAGCAGGGTGTCGTCGGTGGTTTCAACTCCGTATTCTATGAGAACAAACGTGTGTCGGGCCAGAGTTGCCAACCAGTCCAACACGTCGTCGCCGACGCAGTCGGGGCGAGTGCCTATGACAAGGCCCACTATGCCGTCGACGGCGAGAGCTTCTTTATAGCGCTGTTGCAGTGTGGCGAGCGGGGCATGGGTGTTGGTGTGTGACTGGAAGTAGGCCAGATAGTGCATGTCGGAGTACTTGCGGCCGAAGAAGGCTTTGCCCAACTGTAACTGGCGTGTCACGCTGTCGCCGGCGGAGCACTAGGATGGCACAAAGGTATGGTTGTTGCAGTAGGTGCAGCCGCTATGCCCGACGGTGCCGTCGCGGTTGGGGCATCCGAAGCCGCCGTCAACCGAGAGTTTCTGCACTTTTCCGTCGAAGAGGGTCGAGAGGAACGATGCGTAGTCGCGGAATGGTGTGTCTTTCTTCATTCTTCCTCTTCCGCTTGTTACTTTTCCTGCGGGGGCACTTGGGCCAAACGGTGTTCGATGAAGGCGCGCACGTCTTTCCAGTGATAGAACGGGGCACAGTCGGAAGCAATGGGGAGGGTCTTCTCCACTTCGTTGAGCATGAACTGTACGAGCACGTCGTCGCTGCCAGGCTTGCGGAAGAATATGATCTGGATATTGGCGGCCATGGGGGTGACGCGGAAGTCGGTGTAGTAGGCTGGCATGTCACGCAGATGGGCGGGATCGGGGAACTGGCGCGAGCCGTCGAAACCGAAGAGGTAGGCCAGGGGCACCACGTAGGTGTCGTGACCGAAGCGCAGGGTGGCGTTGGGGCGGCTTTGCTGTAATCCCTTGTCGGCGGCTTCCATAATCTGGCGCAGCAGGTTGTGGACGTTCAGGTAGCGGGGTTTCGTGCCGTCCACGAAACCGTGGCCTACGGACCAGCCGTAATTGCCGCCGTACCACAGATTGTAGAGTTCTTCCTTTGTGAAAAGGTTGGTGAATGAAAGTTTGAGTTCGGGCACGCACTGCATGTCGCTGGCAATGTCGTAGAAGCGGTATGTCAGCCGGTAACGGTCTTTGACGTTGCGGTCGATCCATCTTTGGTCGGTAAAGAGCCGCGGAGTGATGTCTACGGAGTGGTAGAGCGAGTCCTCCAGATGGTCAGCGATGCTGTCGATTTCATGTTGTCGCGGGCCGTCGGGCAGGTCAAGTTTGGCGAACTGCATGAAGTAGCTGTCGGCTTTGTCGGTGCGCTGATAGATGTCGATGTCGTGGTTGAGGTGTTTCAGCCGTCCGCAGAAGAACTGCATGCTCTCCTGACAGCGGTGCACGAGGGTGGAGTAGGCTTGGATGCGGTTGCCGCGGGCGAACACTTCGGGGAAGCGGCGGTACATGCGTTCGGCCAGGCCTTCGTGCTGGCGTCCGCCCAACCGGGTGAGTTCTCCGGCGTGTCCGGTGGCGTCGGCATAGGCACGGCGGAGTTTGCCGAGGGTTTTGCGCCCCAACTTGGTGAGCACTCCGGCGCTGTCAGCTTTCTGCAGGATGTCTATGGTTTCGTGGTAAGCTTTGTTTGACAACATGTAGCGCGAACCGTGGCGGCCGTAGTGGCTGATGTAGAACGGCCGGTAGCCTTCGGGCGCCTTGGTGAGCTTGGTTTTGCCGCCGAAGTAGGAACAATAGTTGGAGCCGGTGTATTCGAGATGTTTGTACATCTCTTTACGTGTGGTTTGAGCGGCCAGCGTCAGGCTCATGGTCAGGGTGGCGATAAGGAGAAATGCTTTTTTCATATGGGTAAAATAGTTTTGTTTAGTTTATGCTATGGTGAGCACCACGATACTTTGTGAAGGCAATTTCACATTGAGGGTGCCGTTCTTGAGTTTGGCGTCCTTGAACTCTACCGGTTTTACGGTGTCGGGGTGGTCAAAGTCGTTGAAGTCGCTGGTGTAGTAGCAGTTGTCGATGTTGGTGACGCTGCCATCAGTGACGCTTTTTGCAGCGAAGCCTTCCAGTTGTATGCTGACGGTCTGTGCTTCTTTCAAATGGGTGTTGGCCAGCGAGAGAATGAGTTTCCCGTCGGTTTGCCGTGCCGCCGAGGCCGACACTGTCGGCACGTTTTTCCCATTGATGTTGGTGATGGAGTCGCAGGTCAGGTCAATCGGCAAGTAGGTGGCTTCCTGGAAGCCTTTGTACATGTGGAAGACGTGGTAGGTAGGTGTCAGCACCATGTGTCCCGTGCCTTTCTGGTCGGTCAGTATCATGGCTTGCAGTACGTTGACCATTTGGGCGATGTTGGCCATGCGGACACGGTCGGTGTATTTGTGGTAAACATTGAGCATC
>CAMZHB010000170.1 GCA_947306605.1 uncultured Prevotellaceae bacterium
CAGCCGAAGGAGGTGCTCATCGTCCGCGGGGCGAAGGAGCGCTTCCAACGTACGTTTGGCGAGCGGTGGTTTACGTTTGAGCTGGACGACTGGATGTTCAACGACAAGACGGCCGTGGGACGGTTGTGCAAGCATTTCGGCGTGCACAACATGAAGGGCTACGGCGTGGCCCACATGGAAACGGCGCTGACAGCGGCTGGAGCCATCCTGTTCTATCTGGACGACACGAAACACACGCATACGGGTCACATCACGTCGATACACCGCATTGACGAGGAGCGTTATGTGAGACTGGACAGTTTCACGATGCGCAACCTGGAGATTTTGGCTCCGATGAGTGAGGGCGGCAAGAGTCTGCTCAATGTGGTGGACCATACGGTGACGCCGATGGGCGCCCGTCTGCTCCGGCGTTGGCTGTGCTTCCCGCTGACGAGTCTGACGGACATCCGCCGTCGGCAGGACGGGGTGGAATATATGTTCCGCGACACGGATTTCAGCGAACTGTTGGCAACGCAGTTGCAGACGGTGGGCGATATGGAGCGCATCATTTCAAAACTGGCCGTCGGACGCATCGGTCCGCGCGAGATGGAGCAACTGCGCTTCGACTTGGAGGCCGTGGGTCCCATCAAAGCCGCCTGCGAAGCTTCGAGGCTCGATGTCATCGGTGAGATAGGACAGCATCTGGACGAGTGTGCCGAGCTGCGCCAGAAGATAGCCAGGACGTTGCGTCCTGACCCCCCGTCGCAAACCAACAAGGGCGGTTACATAGGCGAAGGCGTGAACGCCGAACTGGACGAACTGCGCTCGCTCTCGACCGACAGCCGAAAATATCTGCTGGAGATGCAGCAACGCGAGGCGGAACGTACCGGCATCCAGAGCCTGAAGATTGGTTTCAACAATGTGTTCGGCTACTATCTGGAGGTGCGCAACACGTACAAGGACCAGGTGCCCGAGGAATGGGTGCGCAAGCAGACGCTGGCCCAGGCGGAACGCTACATTACGCAGGAACTGAAGGAATATGAAGAGAAAATCCTCGGTGCGGAGGACCGCATCCTCTCGCTCGAGGCCAAAATATACGCCGAGCTGATGGAGTCGGCGTTGGTTTTCATCGCCCGCATGCAGCAGGATGCCGCGCAACTGGCTTATCTGGACTGTCTGCTCTCGATGGCCAATCTGGCGGTGGAACGGCGTTACATACGTCCCGTGGTGGACGACTCGACAGCGTTGGAGATTGTGCAGGGCCGCCATCCTGTCATCGAAACACAGATGCCGGCCGGTGAACAGTACATTCCCAACGACGTGCGACTGGATACGGAAAAGCAGCAGATTATCATTATCACCGGTCCGAACATGGCCGGTAAGTCGGCTTTGCTTCGTCAGACGGCCCTCATCGCGCTGTTGGCGCAGATGGGGTCGTTCGTGCCGGCCGAGAGCGCACACATCGGTTTGGTGGACAAGATATTTACCCGTGTGGGAGCCAGCGACAACATTTCGGCCGGCGAGTCCACTTTCATGGTCGAAATGAGCGAGGCTGCCAACATCATGAACAGTTTCACGGAACGCTCACTGGTGCTCTTCGACGAGTTGGGCCGCGGTACATCAACCTACGATGGCATTTCCATAGCTTGGGCTATCGTGGAACACCTGCACGAAAACGCCAAGGGCCATCCGCGCACACTCTTTGCCACCCATTATCACGAACTGAACGAGATGGAGAAGTCGTTCCCGCGCATCCATAACTATAACGTTTCGGTAAAGGAAGTGGACAATCACGTGGTCTTCCTGCGCAAACTCGTACCCGGCGGCAGTGCCCACTCCTTCGGCATCCATGTGGCACAGATGGCCGGTATGCCGCCGAGCATCGTGAAACGGGCCGATGTCATCCTGAAGGAACTGGAGAGCACCAACACCGGAGGTAACGTGACGAAACCCACCAACGAGATAGCCCAAAGCCGGGAGGGTATGCAACTCAGTTTCTTCCAAATCGACGATCCCGTGCTTCGTCAGGTGCGCGACCGTATCCTCAATCTCGACATCAACAGTCTTACACCCATTGAGGCTCTTAACGTGCTCAACGATATCAAGAAGGTGGTGAAGGGACAGTGAATCGATGAAACCGACGTTAGACTACGTTGTAGCGAAGTTCAATGAATACAATGCCCTCTGCTTTGAGGGACGTCTGCCATTGCCGCGGTTTCAGATAAGTCAAGCGCGTACGTTTATGGGAAAAGTGTCCTACAAACGTACGCGCTCTTTTTGGGGTCGCTGTCATTACGGTGACTTTGTCTTTCGCATCAGCAATCGCCGTGATTTGCCCGAAGTGGAAGTGGAAGACACTATTCTTCATGAAATGATACACTTGGACATCATGAGTTCGCAACAGAGGGATTCGTCTGCCCACGGCCGGCTGTTTCGTGAAAAGATGCAGGACATCAACCGTCGTTTCGGCCGTCACATCACGGTTTCACACCGTCTCACAGCGGCCGACCAGGAGAAAGACACAGAGCGGCGGCGTCATCTGGTTTGTGTTTCTCTTCTGAACAATGGCCGGTGGGGTGTCACTCTGGCTGCCCATACACGTCTCTATGAACTTTGGAATCGTATGGACCGTGTGCCTGAAATAGTGTCTCACTCGTGGTATTTGTCCACCGACCCGTTCTTCAACCGTTTTCCACGCTCATGTACCGCCAAGGTTTACCATATCACCAAAGAAGAACTGGATAGGCATCTCAAGGATGCCAAACCGTTGGTTCGGAAGGGGCATGCCATCCAAATCTCTTGTAACAGTTGGTATGTGGAGTAGTTACGGAAAGTTCTGTAAGTAAAAAACATCCGAATCACTTTTATCTTAATAAAAATGTTGCTATCTTTGTAGCGTAGTTTTTATTGGACAGTTCTCATTAGAGATTATTGAATGAATTATCTGAAAGCGTTTTTCTCATCGTTTAATAAAAGAACGAAACTGCTGATTGTTGTCGCGGCTGTTATCCTTATAGAACTGGTTTCAGCCGTGCAATACTATAAGACCTATCAGTTGATGGAATCGGAATTGGAGAAAAGGGCTGAAAGTGAACTGACGATGAAGACTATCCTTATCAAGAGTACCCTCAATTCGGCTGAAGATATTCTGGAAAATCATTTGTGGGACATCCGGCGTTGCCTCGTCCAACCCGATTCTGTTTCCAAGTCAGTAATTAGACTTGTGAAGATGAACCGCTACGTATGTGGAGGTTTCATGACGTTTGTTCCCTATTACTATCCGGAGAAGGGTCGTTTGTTTGAACCATATGCACAGGTAAAGAGTGCAGACAACATTGACTTGTATCAAATAGCAGATTCTATCCATGATTATACTGAAAGGGATTTCTACAAACTGGCCATAGCTTCGGAAAAAGCCATATGGGTAGATCCATATGTGGACAATGAAGGCGCGCAGACAGTTGTCACGTCATATGTTACGGCCATCCGTGACGGTTCAAATGCTCTGGTCGGTGTGGTCGGTATAGATGTTTCGTTAAGTTGGTTGGGCGACACTATCGATGCCAGACATATTTATCCGTCGTCGTTCAATTTGTTGCTTACTGAAGACGGCAAGACCATTGCGAAACCTTCCGGAAAGAATACTAGCCAAGCAACATCGGATGAAATTGTCAGACTCATTAATGACAGTACGGTGGCACGTAAACTCAGCCGTAGCGGCCGAAGTACAATAAAACGGTTCAAAACCAGAGGTCAAAAGGGAACCGTCTTCTATGCCAACATGAGAGGAAATCCCCATTGGCAAATTGCTGTAGTGTGCTATGACAAAGAAGTATATGGTTCCCTCAACCGTCTGCGACTGCATATGGGAGGACTTATGCTGCTGGCTTTCGGTGTCCTGCTGTTCTTGATATGGAACATCATGCGCAAAGAGAGACAACTCAACAAGAAGAACCTGGAGCAGGAACGTATGTGTAGTGAGCTCCGCATTGCGAGCAACATACAACAGTCGATGATGAATATGAATGACCCCGTACTTACGAACACTAAGGATCTCAGTGCGTGGGGCGTCCAGATTCCCGCAAAAGAAGTCGGGGGTGACTTGTATATTGCTTTTATCCGTGATGAAAAACTGTTTTTCTGTATTGGTGACGTCAGTGGCAAGGGAGTTCCATCGGCACTCATCATGGCAGTGACACAATCGCTTTTCCGCAACATTGCTTCACGGGAGAATAATCCGGTGCAGATTATAACTCAGCTCAACGAGGCTGCCTGCCGAAACAACAAGGCTAATATATTTGCCACCTTGTTTGTAAGCTGTTTCAGGGGTCTTACTATATAGCGGGAA
>CAMZHB010000171.1 GCA_947306605.1 uncultured Prevotellaceae bacterium
ACAGTCAGCTCTTTGGCGTGTGACGAGAGCTGGGGCAACAGGCGGTTGACGGCAGCGAGGGCGTCGGGCGTGGCCGACGTGATTTCTGTAATCTGTATTTCGGTCATAATTCAAAGTAGGGTTCCAGATAGAGGGCGATGGCGGCGCAGGCTTCGGCGTCGGCCAGGGCGTGGTGGTGGCGTGTGAGGTCGTAACCGCAGGCTGCGGCTACGGTGTGCAGCTGGTGGTCGGGCAAGGCGCGGCCGAAGGCGCGCCGCGAGGCCCGCAGTGTGTCGTGGAAGCGGTAGCCGGGCCATTCCATGCCGTATGTCTCGAGGGCGGCGCGCAGACAGCCTTCGTCGAAGCGGGCGTTGTGGGCGAACAGGGGCAAACCTCCGATGCGCGGGGCCACTTGGGCCCATGCGTCGGCAAAACAGGGGGCCTGGCATGTGTCCTGAAGCGTCAGGCCGTGCACGTGTGTGCAGCGGCGGGTGTAGTATTCCGGTTCGGGACATACCAGCGTATAGATACGGTCGGTTACCTGGCCGTTGCGCACTACCACTGCGCCGATGCTGCAGATGCTGCTCGGGCAAAAGTTGGCAGTCTCAAAATCTATTGCTGCGAAGTCCATGGCCGGAGGTTGAATATCATAGTGCAAATTTACATTTTTCTTTCCGTTGCACGCTCCCGGGGGCTGCCAAATGTGTGTGGCCGTGCTCCCGGGTGCAAGATGTGGCGCCCTTGCGAGGATTGACATTTCGGGGAACCGGGGGCGGATTTCGGCGTTCAGAAGTGGGACTTTGGGCCGTAGAAACGCCGCTTCAAAATTTTGAAACGGCGTTTCTGTTTCGGCGTATTTGAAGTCCGACGGAAATCAACGGGTTGCGAAATGTCTGGCTCCGGGGTAAAATGTTTTGACATGTCCGGCCCGTTTCACTACTTGGAGTCCTGTCTTCATTCCTTCGGCTTTAGGGTTTCACTCATCTTGATACATGTATGTATGGAAGGTGACGAAGAGAGCAACTGAGGGCTTCTCCACGTAGAAGGATGGGTATGAGATACCATCTATGGGGTTTGAAAAGGTGTTTAATAAAGAGTATCGTTTGAAAAACGAAGGAATAAGGTAACGGATGATACTTGCGATATACGTAGATATGCGATATGAGCAGTTCGCGCCTTATATCGCGTTTGGTTTGTGTCTTGGAAATAGTGACACCGTGACGGTGGAGAAATGTGGCTTGAGGATATACGATGCAGGTCCAGTCGTTGCGCTGGAGACGCATAGATAGGTCGTATTCTTCATGATAAAGGAAAATGTTCGTGTCGAAGCCACCGATAGCCCAAAATTTTTCGGCCGGGAATAACATAAAGCTGCCGTTGATTTGATGAACCTTGAAGGGTACGTCGGGCATGATGTCGCGTGAAGGATATTTTTGGGGATTGAGTTTTTCGAAAAGGGTGAAGCCAAACAGTTCGTGCCGGATGCCCGGGTGATGTCGGAAAGAACGGGAATGACGGCCTTCAGGTTTTGTCTGCCGAGGTGTGATGCAGCCTGTATCAGGATGTTTTTTAAGGTATGTAAGCAGTGGCGTAATACAGTCTTCAGTTAATTCAACATCACTGTTTAGAAAGCAAAGATATTGTCCACGAGCCATGTGGGCTCCCAACTGATTGCCTAGACCAAAGCCAGAGTTGATATGGCAATGAGTTACATGGCAGTCGTCTGAAACGAGAGTGTCCAACTGGGCTGCTTCAGTGGCATGGCTACCATTGTCAATGATGATGATTTCATAACTATGAGGCTCAATATATTTGCGAATGCTTTTGACACATTGTGATGTTAGCATACTGCTGTTGTGGTCGAGAATGATAAATGAAACCATTGTTCAGTCTTGCCCGCAGTTTCCTTTCAGGCCTAAAGTTAAAATGTTGACATAAGAAAAGCGTGGAAACTATTTGCAATATTATTGATACGAGACTCTGGACTTCCTGCAATGATAACAAGCAATACCCTGCGCCTCAAAAGATATATTCGGATGGGAACAGCCAGAGACGTGAGCATTTTGCCTATTATCCTAATTGTTTGGGAATTTTCCGGATTCCGTGTCAACGTCAAAACGCTTTCTTTATTCAATAAGATGTGATAGCAGGCAGTTGGCCTAATAACAATGCAAAGTTACGGTTTATTTATGAATAAAGAGGATAAGAAGAAATAAAATTAAAGTTCAATCTTCATCCCTTCGTCGGCACTGACGGTGTCGGGGAACACTTCGCGGGCCTGTTCGAGGAGCTCGTTCTCGTCGGGATAGTGAGCAGAGTAATGCCCTATGAGGAGCTTTCGGGCGTGACAGGCTTTGGCGAGCATGGCGGCCTGCCGGGCTGTGCTGTGGTGGTATTTTTCGGCGCGGTCCTGCCGGTCGTCGCCGTAGGTGGCCTCGTGGTAGAGCAGGGTGACGCCTTCGAGCAGCGGGATGAGGTCGGGTTTGTATGCGGTGTCGGAACAGTAGGCGTAGCTGCGCGTCGGATCGGCAGACCGTGTGAGCCGGCTGTTGGGGATGACGGTGCCGTCGGGCAAGGTCCAGTCGGCGCCGTTCTTGATATTGTTGAGTTGGCTGACGGGAATGCCGTAATAGTCGGTCACGTCACGGCGGATGTGCGGCAGTGTGGGTTTCTCGCGGAAGAGGAATCCGCAACTGGGTACGCGGTGGTCAAGGGGAAGGGTGTGGATGCTGACGGAACGGTCGTCGTAGATGCACTGGTGGAGAGTGGTGTCGAGAGGATGAAAGACGACGCGGTATTCAAGGCCTTGGCAGAAGTAGTCGAGCTGGCGGTGGAAGAGGTCGTCGTAGTCTGCAGGGGCATAAATATGGAGATCGGCGGTGCGGCCGAGAAGTCCGAAGGAGGAGATGAGTCCGATGAGTCCGAGGCAGTGGTCGCCGTGGAGGTGGGAAATGAAAATGTTGCGCAGGTTCATAAAGCGCAACCGGTGGTAGCGCATCTGGAGTTGAGTGCCTTCGCCACAATCAACGAGGGAAAGTTTGTCGCGCACGTTGACGATTTGCGCCGACGGGTTATGACGGGTGGTGGGCACGGCACTGCCGCAGCCGAGGATGTGTATTTCGAATTTTTCCATACCTTAATTATATTATATAATAGAAGAACGGGCCGGGTCTCATGTGTGGGACCCGACCCGTTCTATGATGTGTGGCGTTCAGACGCCTTGGTTTTATTCAGCTGCGGGAGTTTCGGCGGCAGGTTCTTCAGCCTTGGGCTCTTCAGCTACGGGAGTCTCTTCCACGGGCTTTTCAGCTACGGGAGCTTCTTCCGCGGGAGTTTCCTTCTTTTTCTTAGTGGTAGCTTTCTTCGTGGTTTTCTTGGCAGCAGGCTTCTCAGCCGTGTCTTCCATTTGAGCCTTCAGTTTTGCCAGTGCATCGAGGTCACCGAGAGAGGTCGTTGCGGCCTGGTTCTGGATGGCGGGGATTTCGCTTGTGGGTTGCTGCTTCTTGGGAGCGGCTTCCTTGGCGGCCTTACGCTCGGCGCGCTGCTCGTCTTCGAACGTGCGACTGTGCGAAAGGATGATTCGGCGGGTCACTTTGTTGAATTCAAGTACCTTGAAGGGCAGTTTCTCGTTGAGTTGAGCCTTGGTCTTGTCTTCCTTGATGAGGTGTTTTGTGGTGGCGAAACCGTCGATGCCGTATTCGAGCTGGATAACGTCGCCGTTCTCGTGCTCTTCAATGATGGTGCCTTCGTGGATGGAACCAACGGTGAATACAGTTTCAAATACGTCCCAGGGATTTTCTTCGGTCTGCTTGTGGCCGAGGCTGAGACGACGGTTGTCCTTGTCTATTTCAAGAACTACTACGTCGATATCGGCACCGATCTGAGTAACCTCGGAGGGATGCTTTACCTTCTTGGTCCAGCTGAGGTCGCTGATGTGGATGAGGCCGTCAACGCCTTCTTCCAGTTCAACGAATACGCCGAAGTTGGTGAAGTTGCGTACCTTAGCGGTGTGCTTGCTGCCAACAGGATACTTAGCCTCGATGTTCTGCCAGGGATCTTCCTTAAGTTGCTTGATGCCGAGCGACATCTTGCGTTCTTCGCGGTCGAGGGTGAGCACTACGGCTTCAATTTCGTCGCCTACCTTGAGGAAGTCCTGAGCGCTGCGCAGGTGGCTGCTCCAGCTCATTTCACTGACGTGGATGAGGCCTTCAACGCCCGGAGCCACTTCTACGAATGCACCGTAGTCGGTCATAACGACTACCTTGCCCTTAATCTTGTCGCCCACCTTGATGTTCTCGTCGAGAGCTTCCCAAGGA
>CAMZHB010000172.1 GCA_947306605.1 uncultured Prevotellaceae bacterium
CCAACTTCAAGAGGGTGCGCCGGCGTGCCATCTCGTCTTGCGTATAGACACGCTCAACGCGGGCACCGGCAATGTAGGCTTGGTCGGTCACGCCGCCGGCACGTTTCACGATTTCGCTCAGACGTTCGTTCTCATTGGACAGCGTGTAAGTGCCTCCAAACATGATTTGGCCTTCAATGGTCACGTTCTGCTGTTCGCTGTAGCCCGGACTCTTGCGCACATACACTTCGTCGAAAGGCATCAGTACGAAGCCCGGCTCGTCGTCAACAATGAAGCCGTCTTTCAAGGCGAAAGTATACGTCTTGGCAATAACACTGTCTGTGCTGAGTGCTTTCGGGTTGCTCACGCGGCGTGAAACATCCACTTTTACCGTTGAGGCACTTTCTTTCAGTCCGCCGGCTTGGAGCACGAAGTCTTCCAGTGTCTCGTTCTCGGCATATTTGTAGACGCCGGGGAACATCACTTCGCCGTGGATGGTGATGGTGCGTTCTATCTGTGCCTCCTGTTTCGTGGGGATGAAGAGCACGTCGTTTTCCTTCAGCGGCACGTCGGCCACGCTTCCGTCCATGATGCCTGCCACATTGACGCTGATCACTTCGAGCGTGCGGTCTTCTTTCATGCGGTGCATCACGGCGCGGTTGACGAAGGCTTCTTCCGTTATGCCTTCGGCGTGTTCAATGAGGGTGCGCACGCTGTATATGTTTTTGTTCAGTGGGTACATTCCGGGACGGAACACGGCGCCTTTCACCTCATCGGTGTTCTGGTAGCGCTGCAGGATGGAGTCCACACTGACGGAGTCGCCGTCGGCCACGTGGAAGACGTTCATGTCGAATTCCTCAACATTGAACACCGCAAATTCGCGGCCGGTCTTTCTGACCACGCGCACGGCTTTCTTGTAGGCGTCGCCGGTGAAGCCGCCGGCGTATTTGAGCAATGTGCCCAGACTCTCGTCCTTTTTCATTTCGTAGAACATGGGGCGTTTCACCTTACCGGTGATGTTCACCAGGCAGTCGTAGGGTTCCACGCTGATGACGTCGTTGTCGGCCAGGCGGATGTTGCCCGTCAGTTTGCCGTTCAGAATGTAGTCGTACACGTCCACCGTGGTGATGAGGCGGTTGTTGCGGTACACCTTGATGGCGCGCAGTGTGCCCAGTTCGTTGGGGCCGCCGGCCATGTAGAGGGCATGGAACACGCTGGCGAAGGCCGACAGCGTGTAGGTGCCCGGCAGGTTCACTTCGCCCATCACGTTCACGGTGATGGTGCGGGTCTGTCCCACCGAGAGTTTCACTCGGCTGCCGCTGTAGCGGGTGCCCAGTGTGGAGCGCAGGCGGGCGTTGGCCTGTTCCACGCTCAGTCCGCTCACTTGCACGGGGCCGAAGCCTTCGATGAGGATTTCACCGTCGGGCGACACGTTCACTTCGTATGTTTTTTGGGAAGCGCCGTAGATGTCGACGATGACCAGGTCGCCGTGGCCCAGACGGTAGTTCTGAGGCGTGGCGATGTTCATGGCCGGCTCGAAGGTCAGGTCTTCGCGGTTGAAGATGTCGCGGCCGAACACCTTGCGGCGGTTCAGTTCCTGCTCTTCCAGGATGCGCTCCAGCCACTGGATGGAGTCGGTGGGGAGGAAGGCGTCCAACTCTTCCTGCATCTGTATGAAGTCGTCGTCCTCCTCGTCGTAGGTGCGGCGGGTGGTGTTGCCCGAACGGATACGTTTTTGGGTGGTGCGGTCCATGCGCTGTTTTTTCTCGTCACCGTTGTTGGTGCGCATGCGCCGGTCTATTTGTTGCATCTTTTGGTCGGCCACCGTGCCGAGGCCTTTCTGCTGGATTTCGCGCTCATACTTCTGGCGCACGCGCTGAATCTGTTGGATTTTCACTCCGCGCTGCATCAGTTTCGTCACGATTTGGGCTTGTGAACTGCCGGCTTCTTTTTCCTTGATGATTAACTGTACCACTTGGTCGTCGGTCATGGTGGACGACTGTGCCATTGCCGTGCCGCCGAACGTCAGCGTCAGCAGCAGGAGGCATGTCATGAACTTTTTTATCATATTACGTCGTAATTTTTTGTTTCGTAATGTCTGGTTTCCATGCGTCTTTCGCGCGCACGATATAAACACATAACGGAAATATCCGTATTTTAGTACAAAGTTATGAAAAAAACACGACTTCGGGCCATGGAGAGACGTTTGAAAATAAATAGTCCGTATGGCACCGGTAAAAAAATCCCGTCCTTTTTTGATATTCCGGCGGAAGGGGCCCGGTTTCGGCCCTCAAAAGTGGGACTTCGGGATGCAGAGGCGGCGTTTCAAAATTTTGAAACGCCGCCTCTGATTTGCCATGTTAGACACCACATGAAAATCAAGAAGTTACAAAACTTCGGATTTTGGGGTAAAAAGTTTTGACAATAACGCCTGCTTTCTGTCGCTGAAAGTGATGGCCGAAATGGGGGGTGTGACTTGTTTTTTTGAGATGGCCGGGGTGGCGCATGCCGTTTTTTCGTATTTTTGCATCTTGGAAATCATAAATGGAAATCAATTATGGCAATGAGTGTGGGCGTGAAGCGCGTGTCGGCGCTGTTGGTGTTGTGCTGTTCGTTGGCGGTCGGCGCACAGCCGCAAGGTGGCAGCGGATATGTGGAGTTTCTTTATAAATATATGCCGTTGCCCGACCGGACCGACTACAGCCGGGCTTTCTACGAAAACAATGTGGCGTGGACCCTCCGGGCCCGCGAGGAGATGCCGTGGGGCCGCCGCGTGCCCGAACGCGAGTTCCGTCACTTTGTGCTGCCGGTCCGCGTGAACAATGAGACGCTGGACAACAGCCGCGAGGTGTTCTACCGGGCGTTGAAGCCCCGTGTGGCCGGTCTGGGCATGAAGGATGCCATACTGGAGGTGAACCACTGGTGTCATGAGCGGGTAACCTACCGCCCGAGCGACGCCCGTACCAGCAGTCCGCTGGCTCCGGTGAAGACGGCTTATGGCCGTTGTGGCGAGGAATCGACGCTTCTGGTGGCGGCATTGCGGTCGGTGGGCATACCGGCCCGCCAGGTCTATACGCCGCGCTGGGCCCACACGGACGACAACCATGCGTGGGTGGAAGCCTGGGCCGACGGCCGGTGGTGGTTTTTGGGGGCTTGTGAGCCCGAGCCGGTGCTTAATCTGGGGTGGTTCAATGAAAGCGCATCGCGCGGAATGCTGATGCACACCCGTGTCTTCGGCGACTACGACGGTCCCGAGGAGGTAATTGCCCGCACGCCTTGCTTCACGGAAATCAATGTTATCGGCAATTATGCTCCTGCGGCCACGCTGAAGGTGACGGTGGTGGACAAAAGGCAGAAGGCCGTGCCCGGTGCTTTGGTCGAGTTTAAACTGTACAATTACGCCGAGTTCTATACCGTGGCCCATAAGACAACTGACCAGTCGGGCCGTGCTTCACTGACGGCCGGACACGGCGATATGCTGCTTTGGGTGTCGAAAGACGGAAAGGCGGCCATAAGAAAAGTATCGTTTGGTACGGACAACGAGGTTACGGTGACGCTCGACGGAACACCGCTGCCGGAACGGTTGGATCTGGACATGGTGCCGCCGCCTGCCGGAGCAGCCCTGCCTGTGGTAACGGCAGAACAAAGGTCAGAGAACAACCGCCGTCTGGCTCTGGAAGACAGCATGAGGCAAGCCTACGAACGTACCATGCCTGTGGAAGCGTGGCGGGGTAACCACCGTGTCATCCGCGAATTCTTGGATAAAGCGAAAAACAAGGAGATGGCGCACCGGTTACTGAAGGTCATCTCGTCAAAGGACTTGCGTGACATTCCGATGGAGGTACTCGTGGATAACATGGAGGAGCACACGGATACGTCGGAGGTGTATTGCAAATACGTGCTGAATCCCCGTGTGGAGAACGAATGGCTGACGCCATATAAGGCCTTCTTCAGGAAAGCGTTTGCAGATGGCATAAAGAGCCCCGGCGATTTGACCAAATGGTGCAGAAAGCACTTGACAGTCGACAACGGGAAAAATCCCCAAGGACTGCGGATGCAGCCCATGAGCGTGTATCGCGAACGCATCACGGATGACTTGGGCCGAAAAATATTCTATGTGAGTGTCGCACGAAGCCTGGGATTGCCTTCCCGCATCAACGAAGTGACAGGCACGTTAGAGACTTTTGATTTAGACAAAGGTCAGTGGACAGAGGTGCTGTTTGCGGAGAAAGAGGTCGCAAAAGCCTCTCAAAATGCCTGTGTGGAACTCA
>CAMZHB010000173.1 GCA_947306605.1 uncultured Prevotellaceae bacterium
ACGGCGAGTCGCCTAAATACTCTGACGCGTAGGGTGGGACAGAACTGGTGACCGTAGCAAGAAAACAGAAGCGGCGTTTCAAAAGTTTGAGACGCCGCTTCTGTTTTGCTTTTTCCAATCAGTATGATTTTCAAGGTGTTGCAATGGAGCGTTTTTAGTTATCCAATTTGCAACTACAGGGTGAGTTAATTGACTGATTTCGCCACTAACTCCGTTAACCGGAAAGGAACGGCCTTTTATAATTATTTATACCTCATGGCAGAGTAATCATAGCAAAGTTTGTACCTTTGCAAGCGGTATGCAACGTATGCGTCTGTTTTCCGCCCGGTTGCTGTTGGGTATATTTTTCCCGATGCTAGTGTTTCAGGTCGTCCATCACCATGAAGGGGCGGCCTGTGAGGAGATAATGTGTACTCTGTGTGCCAACCACACCCACCACGCGGGTCATTTGGCTGCGCAAACGGCGGGAACGTGTGAATGTCTGTTGTGCCAACTGTTCGGGACACCGTTTGTGGCGCCGGTTGTGATGGCACTGATGGCCGTTGTCCTGACATCACGGGCATGGCAAGCGCCTTGGACCGCGATGTGCTGCGGCAAGGCCGTAATCTTATGCCATCCAAGGGGGCCTCCTGTATTAAAGTAGAATGAAACCGACCTTGTTTATTCACTTTAATACAAATCCATCCAATGAAACATCTTTTTTCTTTTCTGCTGCTGTCGGCATGTGCGCTCACAGTGGCAGCGGCGCCTGTGAAGCGCCATACAGTGACTTTCCAGGGAATGGTCATTGACTCTACGGAACAGACGCCCATTGTGGGTGCGCTGGTATATTTCCCTGAATTAAAAAACGGCGGTATCACCGGGGAAAACGGCCAGTTTTCCGTCCGTAATCTGCCTGTCGTGAAAGCAACCGTGCAGGTGAGTTATCTCGGTCACCAGACCATTGTGCGCGAGGTGGACCTGCGCACCGCCGGACCGACGGTGTTCCGCATGGCGGAACTGAGTGCCACCCTTGGCGAAGCCGTAGTGAAAGGCATCAGCGGCAACTCCTTGCTCAAACACGTGCCGGCACCTGTCAGCATGCTCTCGGAGCACGACTTGCAGATGAAAGCGTCGGGTAACATCATCGACGCCGTGGCCTCGCAGCCCGGACTGGCTCAAATCACCACCGGCAGCGGCATTTCGAAACCCGTGATACGCGGACTGGGCTACAACCGCGTGCTGGTGGTCGACGACGGAGTGAGGCAGGAAGGCCAGCAATGGGGCGATGAACACGGCATTGAACTTGACGCCGGACGGGTGCACAGCGTACGCATTCTGAAAGGGCCCGCCAGTCTGATGTATGGCTCCGACGCCATGGCGGGCATCATCGTGTTCGAGGACGCACCCGTGCAACCCGAGGGGCAAACGGTCCTTGACGTACAGACAGAATATCAGACAAACAACGGTCTGTTCGGTTATTCACTCCACGGAGCCGGTAACGTGAACGGCTTGACATGGGATTTGCGCGGCAGTCAAAAAATGGCACATTCCTATAAAAACCGCTATGACGGCTACGTGGGAAACTCCGGTTTTCAGGAACGCGCCCTGGCCGGAATGGCAGGATTGAACAAACCATGGGGATACTCTCACCTGAAACTGAGCTATTACCACCTGAAGCCCGGCATTCCGGAAGGCGAACGCAGCGATGAAACCGGCCATTTTGTAAAACCTGCGGTCATTGACGGCGAAGAGGATGAAACGGAAATGACACGGCACGACTTCAAATCGTACGGCCCGGGCTTGCCCTACCAGCGTGTGGAACACTGGAAGGCAACGGCAGACAACTCCGTCCTTTGGGGTAAGGGCCGCCTCAATGCCATTATCGCCTTTCAACAAAACGTACGTCGGGAATACGAAAGCCCCATGATGCCCAACGAGGCTGACCTTCACTTTTTGCTGAGCACGGTGAACTACAACGTTCACTACATTGTGCCTGACTGGCGTCAGTGGCGCGTGGCCGCAGGAGTGGGCGGCATGTACCAGCAATCGAAGAACAAAGGAGACGAGTATCTGGTACCGGCTTACCACCTGATTGACGCCGGGCTGTTTGCCACTGCGGGGAGACATATTGGAAAATGGGAACTGAGCGGCGGTGTTCGCATGGATCACCGTCACATGCACGGCCACCAGCTCATCGAAGACGGAAATGTCCGTTTTCCGCGATTTCATCGGGACTTTTGGGGTATTACAGGTTCGCTCGGAGGCATCCTTCATCTGTCTTCCCACAGCCACCTGCACTTGAACGTGGCACGCGGATTCCGTGCTCCCAACGTAAGCGAACTCGGTTCCAACGGTGTACACGAAGGAACATCACGTTACGAAACAGGCGACGTGGCCCTTCACTCCGAACACAATTGGCAGTGTGACGCCGGGCTGGACTATTCTTCCGACCGTCTGTCTGCGCAACTGACACTCTTTGTCAACCGCATCGACAATTATATCTACTCGCACCGACTCCAAACACCGGAAGGAGAGCCCGTTCTGACTGAAGGCGAACCAACTTACCGTTTCACCCAGAGAGATGCTTGCCTGTGGGGCAGTGAGGCCAGTGTGGACTGGCATCCCTTTGAACGGCTGCACATCGAAAACGCATTCTCCTACGTTTACGCCATTCAGTACCACCAGCCCCGGGAATCGCACTACCTGCCTCTGACGCCGGCACCGCGGTGGAACGCGGAAGTGCGCTACCAGCTGGTTCGCGACGGACGAAAACTGAACAATACCTTTGCTTCTGTCAACATGGAATATAACTTCCGCCAAGACCATGTACATACTGTTGGTGGAACAGAAACCGCCACACCTGACTACGGCCTGTTCGGAGTCAGTCTCAGCACCGACATCATGCACCGTCACCATCGCGTGGCCTCGCTTTATCTCATCGGAAACAATCTGCTCGACAAAGGCTACCAAAGTCACCTCAGCCATCTGAAATATACTGGTTATAACGTGCAAAACGGACGCACGGGTATCCATAACATGGGCCGTAACTTTACAGTCAAACTGGTCTTTCCTGTCATCATGTAACCAACGAACGGGGTACAATACTTTTCCTGAAGACTCCACGACACGCGATGTCCAAACTAAATGAGATTGCCACTCTGTACGGCAACCATAACATGAATTTCGCTTTTGGCTCTTCTTTTTCGTGTGTTTGCTTTCATAACTGCGACAAAAGTTGTAACTTTGCAGGCCGAAAGCCTTAGGGCGTGTGGATAGATTTGGGCTGCTTGCAACCACGGAAAAAAATGCTAAAACGACAGGCCTCCCTTGGCTTGCGCACGGCACTGACAGCGTATGCATCCCGGTCTTTTCCATTTATTAGTTCGATAGTATCATTATAAAAATAATAAAAGGAAAATGGCTTATTTATTTACATCTGAATCCGTATCCGAAGGTCATCCCGACAAAGTGGCCGACCAAATTTCGGACGCTGTGTTGGACAAACTGTTGGCTTACGACGACCAGTCGCACGTGGCTTGTGAAACGCTCGTCACGACCGGTCAGGTCATCGTGGCCGGCGAGGTGAGTTCGGACGCTTACATCGACATTCCCCTTGTGGCCCGCGAGACTATCCGCCGCATCGGTTACACGAAGTCGGAGTATTGCTTCGACGCCGAGAGCTGCGGTGTGCTCAACGCGGTGCATGAGCAGAGCCAGGACATCAACCGCGGCGTGAGCCGTGAGACGGAAGAGGCGCAGGGCGCAGGCGACCAGGGCATGATGTTCGGCTATGCCACCAACGAGACGAAGAACTTTATGCCGCTGCCGCTCGACCTGGCGCAGCGCATCATGCGCACGCTGGCCGCCATCCGCAAGGAAGGGCGCGAGATGACGTATCTGCGCCCTGACTCGAAAAGCCAGGTGACGGTGGAGTACAGCGACGGAGGCCGTCCGGAGCGCGTGGACACCATCGTGGTGAGCACGCAGCACGACGAGTTCATCACGGCCGACCAATGCGGCGGCAGCCAGAAGGAGGCCGACCGGCGGATGCAGCAGCAGATACGCGATGACGTCATCAAGATTCTCATACCGCGTGTGCTCCGCGAGCTGAACGACCCCGAAGTGGACCGTCTCTTCGCTGAAGAACCGCGCTATCTGGTGAATCCCACGGGCAAGTTCGTCATCGGAGGCCCT
>CAMZHB010000174.1 GCA_947306605.1 uncultured Prevotellaceae bacterium
AAATGCCAAATCAGAAGCGGTGCCTCAGATTTCTGAGACGCCGCTTCTGCGGCCCGAAGTCCCACCTTTAATTTCCGAAGCGGGACGTCTGTACGGGAATAGTCGGAAAAACGCGCGTTTTTTTTGACTTGTTTGGGGACAGGGGCGGTGAAAATGAATAATGGCGGGGCGGGTATGATAAAATGAAGCGATTGTGGCTTTGTCGCATTAAAAATGTTGGCAAAACTTCCGGAATACTTTCATATTGTAAATTTTTTGCTTACCTTTGCCGGCGATTTGTAACAAAAAGCAGTAAGATGTTTATAAAAATTCTTTTGACTATTGTTTTCCTGACCGTCATGGTGGCGGTCGGCGTGTATTCGCGCAAGCAGTCGCGCAGTGTGGACGGATTTGTGTTGGGCGGCCGTGCCGTTGGCCCTTGGCTGACGGCTTTTGCCTACGGCACAAGCTATTTTTCGGCGGTGGTGTTCGTGGGCTATGCCGGTCAGTTCGGCTGGAAATACGGTTTGTCGTCGGCCTGGATAGGCGTTGGCAATGCCGTCATCGGTTCGCTGTTGGCGTGGCTGGTGCTGGGCCGTCGGACGAAGCTGATGTCGCAGCACATCGAGAGCCGCACGATGCCCGATTTCTTCGGCACACGTTACCAGAGCCAGCAGTTGCGCGTTATGGCGAGCATCATAGCCTTCGTGTTCCTCATTCCTTACACGGCGGGCGTGTACAAGGGCATTTCGACGCTGTTCGAGATGGGCTTTGGCATCCCATATGAATACTGTGTGGTGCTGATGGCTGTGCTCACGGCGGTCTATGTGATATTGGGCGGCTACAAGGCCACGGCGATGAACGACTTTATTCAGGGTGTCATCATGCTGTTAGGCGGACTGACGGCCGCCGTGACGAAGATGGCGGCCCTGCCGGCTGACGGCGCTGCGACCACGGGCGGCAGTGGACCGTATGCTTCGCTGTGGGGCCCGGACCCGTGGAACCTGCTGGGCGTGGTGGTGCTGACGTCGCTCGGTACCTGGGGACTGCCGCAGATGGTGGGTAAATTCTACAGTATTACGGACGAGAGCGCCATCCGTCGCGGCACGATTATCAGCACGATATTCGCCTTTATCGTGGCCGGCGGTTGCTACTTCTTGGGCGGTTTCGGCCGCCTCTTCGGCACACCACCAACGTTGCCCAGCGGACGTCTGGACTTCGACGCCATAGTGCCCTCGATGTTGGCCACGTTGCCCGACTTCATCATCGCCCTGGTGGTGCTGCTGGTGCTTTCGGCCTCGATGTCGACGTTGGCTTCGCTGGTGCTGACGTCGTCGTCGACGATGACGCTTGACCTCATCTACCGTGACAAGAAGGCCCTGCCGGGTGAAGTGGAAGAGGGTAGTATCGACGATGTGGTGGCCGAGCGCGTGGAGCGTCGCAAGGTAGTGGTGATGCGCGTGCTCATCGTGTTCTTCATCGCCATTTCGTTGCTCATTGCGCTCAATCCGCCCACGTTCATCGCCCAACTGATGGGTATCTCGTGGGGCGCCCTGGCCGGTGCGTTCCTGGCTCCTTTCATGCTGGGACTCTATTGGCGCGGCGTGACCACGGCGTCGGTGTGGGCGTGCTTTGTGTGGGGCGTGGGACTGACCACGGTGAACATGCTGCTGGGCAATCCGATTAACCCTATCAACTGTGGCGCCATTGCCATGGTGGGCGGCTTTCCTGTAGTCTGGCTGGTGAGCCTGTTTACGCCCAAGATGGCACGCGAAGACGTGAACAAGATGTTCGATTGGAAATAGAGATGCCGACGGAGAACGTTGGACTATCATATAAGGTATTATGAAAGTATTGCTCATTAACGGAAGTCCCCACCGCGAGGGGAATACCCATGTGGCCCTGCGTGAAGTGGCGGGCCAACTGGCGAAAAACGGCGTGGAGAGCGAAGAAGTGTGGCTTGGCCTGAAGCCTGTGCGCAGTTGCATCGCCTGCAACCGCTGTAAGGAGAATCAGGACGGCCGGTGCGTGTTCGACGACGATATCTGCAATTCGGTAAGCGCAAAAATGCAGACGGCCGATGCGCTGATTGTCGGTTCGCCGGTGTACTACGGCCAACCCAACGGCGGCGTGCTTTCGTTGGTGCAGCGCATGTTCTACTCGGCAGGCGATCTGTTTCGGAACAAACCCGCTGCAGCCGTTGCCGTGTGCCGCCGCGGAGGAGCTACGGCCGCATTCCAGACGCTAAACATCGCGTTCCAAATGATGAATATGCCCGTGGTGACTTCGCAATACTGGAACATCGTTTATGGCCGCACACCCGGCGAAGCGCAACTTGATGTGGAAGGCATGCAGACCATGCGCACCCTGGCCGACAATATGGCTTTCCTCCTGAAGAAACTCCATGCCGACGGCCGCCCCGAATATCCCGAGCGTGAGCCGTGGGAACCGATGCACTTCATCCGTTAGAGCGGACGAACGTTCCTGTTCTGACGAAAGAAAATAAAAAGGAATCCCTTCCGGCGTAAGTCAGAAGGGATTCCTTTTGTTATGTGGACAGCGTCCGTTATTCTGTTTTATTTTCCGCGTACATATCCGATGATGTCGCCGCGCCTTACATTCTGACCTTGCTTGGCAACGATGTCGACCTTGCGCCCTTCAATAGTTTCGGGAATGTAAAGCAGACGGGTGCTGAGGCTCTCCATGAGGAAGAAGGCGTCGTCGCGGAATCGGCTGGAGCCGTAGCGGCGGTAGCGTGACATGTCGTCGGCTGCAGGTGCCATTTCCCATTCGATGGGGCCAGTCTCGGTGGCAATGATGGGTATGTCTTCCTCGCGCTTCTTTGCCGGAGCCGGTTGCGGCTGTGGTTGTGGATGCGGTTGCGGTTTCGGATGGGCAACAGACTGCGGCTTGGGAGCGCGTGCCTTCTTAAGCTCATCTTGGAAACGTTGCTTGGCCACTCCGCTGCGATAATCGCGATATTGGTTCTCGTGCATGGCCAACTCGAAGAGTTCTTCTTGGTCTTTGCCTTCGTCCCAACCTTCCTGTTTCATCATTTCGCGGAATTTGTCGAGCTCATCCGGATAGAGCGTCTGCGGGTCGACATCGGTGAATTCCTTGCCTTTTTGCTTGGCCAGTTCAACGAGCTCGGGATCGACAGAGCCGGGCAGACGTCCGCTTTTGCCGAGAATCATGCCCCACATGTTGTCGTCCATCATCGTGAAGCGCGGCTTGCCTTGCTCGAGGGTGAGGAGGTTCATCAGGGCGATGTTCTTGACATATTGGCTGAACGGGGTAACGAGTGGGGGATAGCCCACGCGCGGCCAAACGTAGGCCACTTCGTTGAAGAGTTTCACCAGCAGTTCGTCTTCACTGTAAGGTTGCAGCCCCTTGCCCTTGCGGGTATTGTTGATGACTTGCATGATGCCTTTCAAGTCGGCCATCATGGAGCCCATCATACCGCCCGGCAGTCCGCAACCGAGCAGGAGCGAACTCATGAGCTTGTTGGCGGGATTCATGAAGTAACCCAGGAAGTCGTCAATGAATTCTTGCGTGAGCTTGCGCACTTCCATATAGGCGTCCATGTTGATGTCAGCCACTTCGAAACCGTAGTGTTTCAGCATGCTCTGTACGGAAATGATGTCGGGGTGTACCTTACCCCAGCTGAGCGGCTCGACGGCAGTGTCGATGATGTCACCACCGTTGCGGCACACTTCGAGAATGCTGGCCATGGAGAGGCCCGGGCCGCTGTGGCCGTGATACTGAATAATAATTTCGGGATGGTTTTTCTTAATCATGCCCGTGAGTTTGCCCAGCATGGCGGGCTGTCCTATGCCGGCCATGTCTTTCAAACAGATTTCCGTGGCACCGGCCTCAATGAGTTGGTCGGCGATGGCGCTGTAGTATTCTGCTGTGTGGATGGGTGACGTGGTGATACACAGAGTGGCCTGCGGTATCATGCCGCCTTCCTTGGCATACTCGATGGAGGGGATGATGTTGCGCACGTCATTCAGACCGTCGAAGATACGGGTGATGTCAGTGCCTTGTTTTTTCTTGACTTTGTACATCAACCGGCGCACGTCGGCGGGCACGGGGTACATTCGCAATGCGTTGAGACCGCGGTCGAGCATGTGGGTTTGGATGCCCACCTTGTTGAACGGGGCGGTGAAGGTGCGCACGGCCTCGTTGGGATTTTCG
>CAMZHB010000175.1 GCA_947306605.1 uncultured Prevotellaceae bacterium
ACTCAACGTGTCACTGTAGATGCCATCATTACCCTTGGCTATCAGCGTGCCGGTACCTGTCAGTTCGGTCCGGTCATCGAAAAAGATGCCGTCGCCATTGTTACTTGAGCCGTTCACCCTCACGGTGTCCTGTACATAAACAGTCAGTCCGTTGATGTTGCTGTAGATGCCTGCGCCGTAGCCGGTGGCGGCATATTCTCCTCCCGTGCCTCCCGTGCCATTAATGGTACAGCCGAGGAGCCAAAGGACTTTGGTGTCCGGATTGTAAAAGGCCCGTCCGTAAGGCACGGGGATTTGGTCCTTATTGGCTGATGTCACGGGCACACCACCGACAATCAGACCATAGGACGTCAGTTCGCCCTCCGACAGGTAGCCGGGGTTGCTCGTTCCGCCGTCAATGTGGGCATAGGCGGCATCGTAATGGGTGCCGTCATAAGTTGTGCCCGCGCTGCCGGTGAGTTTGATACAATTCTGGAACATGAAGTTTCCACGTTCTTCATAGTCCAGCCCTCACCCACAAATATCGAGGTAAGAGATCTCGAATTAAAGAACATGCCTATTGTCGTTTTGACGCTCTCCGTGTTAAAGTCGCTAATATTGAGAGACGGCAGTGCGTGACAATTGGCAAACATGTATCCCATGTCGGTCACGTTCTGGGTGTCAAACTCCTTCAGGTTAATCTCCGTCAATGACGTACAGCCGTTGAACATATAGCCTGCGTCTTTGAGGCGTGGCGTGTTCAGACCGCTGAAGTCGATGCTCGGCAACGACGTGCACTCGTTGAACAGGGCGCGCATCGTGGTCACTTTGTCCGCCTTGAGGTTGGCTGTGCCTGTCACTGACGTCAGTTTGTCCATTCCTTCAAACCAGAAGTACATGGACGTGGGTTGCGCATTGGCAAACGAAAAGTCGAACACCACCTTGGTCACTTTCTTATTGGTGCCGTCGGTATTCCATTCCGGCTTGTCTGTACCGGTGTTCAACGTATATTTTTTGCCCTGGCGATTGTCCTTTTCTCCATCACAATAGAACTTCAGCCAGCCGGTCTCCTGGTCAAACACGGCATACGTTTCTCTCAATGTCAGATAGCCCGGACTCGATGTGCCGCCGTCCACACGGGCGTAGGTAGCGTCGATATGATTTTTGTCGTATACCGTGCCTGCACCGCCCATCAGTTCATAGCAGTTTTCAAATACTCGTTCACCTGTCACATTCCACTCGCGTCCGACATAGATGGTTTTTAATTTTGTGGCATGATAAAACATACAGGAAGCAATGACCCTGTCCATGTTGAAATTGCTCAGATCCAAACTAACCAAATTGGAACAGTAAGCAAACATGTGGTTAGACAACGCCACCCTTTGCGTGCTGAAGCTGCTCAGGTCCAGATTGGTCAGCATATGACAGCCTTGGAACATACAACCGAATGTCGTCACGTTCGCCGTATTGAAGTTACTCAGGTCCAGACTGGTCAGACTGCCGCAGCCTTGGAACATAGACTCCATGTTTACTGACTGGCTTGTATTGAAATGGCTTACATCCAAGCTGGACAGTTTACTACAGTGTTCAAACATGCCATTGAAATACTTCACGTTCGCCGTGTTGAAGCTGCTTATATTCAATTTGGTCAAACCGCTGCAACCCTCAAACATCTGCTTCATGGTGGTCACCTTGGAAGTATTAAAACCACTTAGGTCAATCGTCTTCAGACCACTGCACCCGCTGAACAGCTCGGCCATATTCGTCACCTCGCTGGTGTTGATGTCATTAAGAGCTGTAGGCAGGTTAATCAGTTTACTCATTCCCCTAAACCAAGCAAACATGGTAGTAGGTTTAACGTTCTGAGTAAAGGCCGTGCGAATATCTATGTAATTGATTTCCTCGGCGTGTTCAAGCCACCCGGGCTCGTTGTCTCCGGAGTTCAAAGGATAGTGCGTCACACCGGGGTCAAGATGTCCGTTGAAATTGTTGTCATAAAGGAAAGAAAGCGCGCTCCGTCCATGCCCATCATTTAGCGCAAACGACACATAGGCGGTCTGTGCACTCATCGTCTGCCAGCCATACAGGATGCAGAGCAGCATCAATAACAGTGTTCTTTTCATTGTTGTATCGGTTTTGGGTGATTAGTTCATTATAACTGCCACAAAGTTATATAAAAATCTTTGTTTCCTTCATTTTTATGCACATAATTTCAAAAAAAAGCGCAACATTTCCGTCTTTCCAACTGTTTCAGACTGGATAAAGCCGGCGAAAGAAGGGAAAAAGCAGCCCTGCGAAAGTGGGGTGGCCAACGTAGCCCCGGCAGGGCGAATTTGTCAAAATTTTTTGCACTTTTTCGGGCCTTTCATAAGCCATTGATTATCATCGAGGTTTGAAAAGACCAAAACAAGGCGGCGTTTCGGCGCGACAAAACGGCGCCTCGGCGAAACAAAACGCCGCCTTTGCGAGCCGAAATCAGACCACGGTCTGCGGTTTGTCAAGATTTTTTGTAAAAAGCGTCGGTGCCCCGGCATAAATCACGACAGAGGGAAAAAAGTATATAGTATCTGTCGCGACTAAGGTTGTTTTGGAAAAAATATTGTACATTTGCAACGTATTTCGATAATTACGTAATGATAGACATTCTGATAATAGCGATACTGGTTGGCTTCAACGCGTTTTTCTCCTTAGCCGAAGTCGCTCTCATCTCGGCGCGCAAGAGCCGTCTGCAAGTGGAAGCGAAGCATGGCAGCCGCTTGGCAGAAATGGCCTTGAGGCTGATGGCCGACACCGACAAATTCCTCTCCACGGCACAGATAGGCATCACAGTGGTGTCTATTCTGACGGGTATCTACACCGGCGCGGAAATGTCCGACAGCTTTGCCCATTGGCTTACCACGGTGGGTGTGCCCGCCGGCAGCGCACCGTTTGTAGCCAAGACGGTAATCCTGATACTTGCCACTTACCTGCAATGTGAGTTGGGCGAACTGTTCCCCAAGCGCATCGGCATTGACCTGGCTGACACTATGGCCAAACTGTGCACCCCGCCCATGCTGTTTTTCGCCGCCCTGACAAGACCGCTGAGCTGGCTGATGACAGTAAACACCAACGCCCTGGTACACCTGTTCCACCTGCACAAGGAAGACCAGCGCGTGACGGGAGAGGAAATCAAAAGCGTCATCGAAGAAGGCGCCCAGACGGGCGGTGTGGCCGAAGTGGAGCAGGACATCATGGAGCGCGCCATGGTGATGAGCGACCAGACGGTGGAACAGCTCATGACACACCGCACGGAAATGGTGACCCTGCGGCTGGGCATGACCTCAGCCGCCGTAGAACAGGTGATTCACGAGACGCCTTTCGGCAATTATCCCGTAATGGCCGACGACGACATCGACAGCGTGTGCGGCTACGTGAGACTGAAGGACCTGGTGATGCAACTGGGCAAACCGGCCTTTGACCTGAAGGCCAGCCTGCAAAAGCCCATCTACTTCCCTGAAAACATGACGGTGTACCGTGCCCTGGAACACCTGAAGAAATACGGCTCTAATTTCGGCTTCGTCTGCGACGAGCTCGGTGCCCTGCAGGGCATCATCACGTTCCGCGACATCTTCGAAGGACTGGTGGGCACCATCCCCGAAAAGACGGAAACGCCCGACATCATCCAGCGGCGCGACGGCAAAAGCTGGGTGGTGAGCGGACAGTGTCAGTTCTACGATTTCGTGGCCTACTTTGACGAGGAGGACCTCTACGACTCCGACTTCAACACCTTGGCCGGACTCATACTGGTGTTGCTCGACCGCATCCCCGCCGTGGGCGACGAATGCACGTGGAAAACGTTCCACATGCGCGTCATCGGCATGGACGGCAACCGCATTGACAAGGTACTCGTGACACGCACGACACAGGACGAGGAAACGGACGGCTGAAAAGGCCTGTCGTTGTCATAAAATTTTACCCAAAACCCATAGTTTTTACAACCCGCAGATTTTCACCGGATGCCTGATTTACCAAAACAGAAGCGGCGTTTCAAAATTTTGAAACGGCGCTTCTGCGACCCAAAACGCCGCCTTTGACAGCCGAAATCTGGCCTCTGCGGGCGAAATATCAAGATTTCCGAATTCTTTACCGCCTTTCTTCTTCTATTTTCTGGTTGCGTATCATGACGCGGCAGGCCACGTAAGCCATGGTAAAGTAGG
>CAMZHB010000176.1 GCA_947306605.1 uncultured Prevotellaceae bacterium
AGCCGTCACGCGTGTCAACTTCCACCAATTCTCCTTCGTTAATGAAAAGAGGCACACGAATTTCGGCACCGGTTTCCAACTTGGCCGGCTTCGTCGTGTTTGTAGCCGTATCACCCTTCAGTCCAGGTTCCGTGTAAACAATCTTCAGGACTGTCTTCACGGGCATTTCGGCATAAAGGATGGTTTCCGTGGATGCGTCAGTGACTATTTCGACCACGTCACCCTCTTTCATGTAATCCACACCGGTAATGAGCGCTTTGTTCACAGGCACGTCATCCCACGTTTCCTGATTCAGAAAATGATAAGTGTCACCTTCGTTGTAGGAGAACTGATACGGACGGCGCTCTACACGAACGTCTTCTAGCACTTCACCAATATTGAAACGACGCTCACGAACCAAGCCAGTCACAACGTCCTTCAACTTCGTACGCATAAAGGTGTTACCCTTGCCAGGCTTTACATGGAGAAATTCAATGCAGAAAAACAATTTACCGTCTAAACGGATACAAGTTCCGTTCTTGATGTCTTGAGATTTAATCATAACTCTATTCTGTTTTTATTTTTTCCTTATTCAAATAACGCCGCGAAGTTACAATTTTTATTTCATAAAATCCAATGAATCACGCACAATTTACTAACTTTGTCATACAAAAACCGTCTAAAAGCCCATCAAATGAAAAAATCAGCCCTGTTACTGGCCGCCTTGTGCATCCTCAACCTCACAGCAAAGCCACGTCTGTACCGCATAACAGTTTCTGACACCAACAACCAGCCTGTCAGCATGGCGGACTACAAAGGTCAGGTTCTCTTAATCGTCAATACGGCCACACGCTGCGGTTTCACCCCACAGTACAACGAACTTGAGGCCCTTTACGAGAAATATGCACCTCAGGGGTTCTGCATTCTCGACTTCCCATGTAACCAATTCGGCGCACAAGCTCCGGGTAGCAACGCCGAAATTCATCAGTTCTGCACGGCAAACTTCCATATCCAGTTTCCACAATTCGACAAAATTGACGTGAATGGACCAAACGCATCACCACTATTCACTTATCTTAAGCGTAAAGCCCCCTTCCGCGGCTTCGATCTCAACGATGAAACTGGCAAGTTCATGCACCAGATGCTCCTCAAGAAAGATACCGAATACGCCAAAAAGCCTGACATCAAGTGGAACTTCACAAAATTCCTCATCAATCGTCACGGAAAAGTCGTTGCCCGATTTGAACCCACCGCTAAAATGAAAGAAATTGAAGAAGTCCTGCAAAAATTGCTGTAGATTCTTGTCCGAATCAAAAAAACTTCCTAATTTTGCAACCCGTTACGCAAAAGCAGAAATAAAATAAAACAAAATAAAATACAGTCATGAAAAGAACATTCCAACCGCACAATCGCAAACGGAACAACAAGCACGGTTTCCGTCAGCGCATGGCTACAGCTAACGGCCGTCGTGTACTCGCGTCCCGTCGCGCCAAAGGCCGTAAGAAGCTCACCGTATCCGACGAGCGTCACGGCAAATAATACGCCGAATAAGCCATAACATAAAGAGGCATGATTCAATCGGATCATGTCTCTTTTGTGTTTATACATTTTCATTTCTTCTGGACTCTTCTGAATCTACAGATACGCTAAAAACGGTTTACGCCATGCTTCGGACAATCTTAAATGTGTTTTCGTGAGAACTAAATGCAATACAGTTTGTCCTATATCAGAGATTGTTTTTTCCAAATTCGGTTTCGTTTTTGCATTTTTTTATGTCAAACGGGAATTTCCCTGTTTGACTATGCATATATCAATGAAAGTTTGTATTTTTGTATTTCAGAAATTGGATAAGTATGGCCGACAGCAAAACAAAGCAGTCCAAAAACAAAAATAGCCGCACACAGGAAAGCCATATGACGTGGTCAAAATTTGGTTTGCACTTGATAGCTATGATATTGCTTACTGCGCTGCTACTGATGTTGACAGTGTGGGGCATTCAGCTCTACACGCATCATGGGCGTGAGGTTACGGTGCCCGACGTAAAGGGCATTCCAACAGGCAGTGCCATAGAAAAACTAAAGGGATTGGGGTTAAAGGGTGAAGTTGACGATTCCGTGTTCCTTCCCTCCATCCCTGCCGGCGTGATATACGATCAATCCATCGTAGCAGGCAATCCAGTAAAGGAAGGACGCGTGATATACCTGACCATCAACTCCGGCAGTGCCCCTAAACTCATCATGCCTGATATTGCAGACAACAGTTCACAACGCGAAGCTACAGCAAAGCTACGGGCTTTGGGCTTTAAGTTGGGACCAGTGGAGTATATTCACGGTGAACGCGACTGGGTATATGAAGTAAAAGCTCGTGGTCGCAATGTAGCCTATGGTGACCATATCGCATCCGACATTCCCATTGTGTTAGTCGTAGGTAACGGCACATATGCCGAAGATGACATCGACTTGGTGGAAGTTGCTCCACCTGACACAGTTGACTGGATGTCCGACGAGGAACTGGCAACACCTAAACAGGAGCCGACAGAATAGGAACAACGATATGCCTGAAGTTCAAGAGGACAACACACTGAATGTCACAGTGCAAGCAGCCGAACTAGACGCCGTTTTGGACGAAGATCAGGGAGACGGATTGTATGAGCACTTTCGTGTCGTAGCTGACAAAGGACAACAATTATTGCGTGTCGACAAGTTTCTAATAGACCACTTGCGTGACACTTCACGCAACCGAATACAAAAGGCCGCTCAAGCCGGTTTCATTCGTGTAAACGACCGTCCGGTAAAGAGCAACTACCGCGTAAAGCCTGCTGACGTTGTTACAATCGTTCTCGACCGCCCTCGTTACGAAACAACCATTGAAGCGGAAGACATTGCTCTCGACATAGTCTATGAAGACGAAGTATTGTTAGTGGTCAACAAGCCTGCTGGCCTGGTAGTACATCCAGGCGTGGGCAACTGGACCGGCACATTGCTGAACGCGTTGGCTTGGCATTTGAAAAATGATAAGTCATTCGACCCCATGGACCCAAGCGTGGGACTTGTACATCGCATTGACAAGGACACAAGTGGCCTATTGGTGATTGCTAAAACGCCGGAGGCTAAGACAAAGTTGGGTGTGCAGTTTTTCAACAAAACGACACGTCGCAAATACAACGCCCTCGTGTGGGGCGACTTTGACAACATGGAAGGACGCATTGAAGGTAATATCGGGCGAGACCCACGTGACCGTCAACGCATGGCCGTATTTCCGTCTGATTCCGGAGTAGGAAAGAACGCCGTGACACATTGGCGCGTGCTGCGGCGCTATGGTTCTACCACATTGGTAGAATGCGTATTAGAAACAGGACGTACTCACCAAATCCGTGCTCATATGCAGCACATCGGACATCCCCTTTTCAACGATGCGCGTTATGGCGGAGACCAACTGCTGCGAGGCACGACAGAAAGCTGTTACAGGCAGTTCATTACTCATGCCTTTGAAGTATGTCCGCGACAAGCTCTGCACGCACGAACCCTTGGGTTCGTACATCCAACAACGGGAAAAGATATGGACTTCACATCGGAGTGGCCAAGTGATATGGCCGAACTGATTAAGTCATGGGAAACATATACTGAACGAAGAATATAAGTACACAAGACAATAATGAAACGAATAATTGCAATTGTAGCAGGAGGAGACTCCTCTGAACATGATGTGTCACTGCGTAGCGCACAGGGCATATACACTTTTATTGATAAAGAAAAATACGAGTGCTACATTATAGAGATTAGTGGCACGCGCTGGGAGGCCGTGCTTGATGACAACACCAAAACACCTGTTGATAAAAACGACTTCTCATTTAAAACACCTGACGGACACATTCGTCCCGACTTTGCATACATTACTATCCACGGGACTCCAGGCGAAAATGGCATTCTGCAAGGTTATTTTGACCTTATACGCATGCCGTACTCCACTAGTGGCGTACTTGTTGAAGCATTAACTTTCAACAAATTCAGTTTGAACCAATTTCTCAAAGCGTGGGGCGTACGCATAGCCGATAGTGTGTTACTAAGAAAAGAGCAGGAAGACAAAGTGACCGATGAAGAGATTCTTGAGAAGGTCGGGCTGCCGTGTTTCGTTAAGCCTAATGCAGACGGAAGCAGTTTCGGCGTAACAAAAGTGAAAACAAAAGAAGAATT
>CAMZHB010000177.1 GCA_947306605.1 uncultured Prevotellaceae bacterium
GTTTTCGGACAACCCAAACGTTCTGCCACCTTTACCGCCTGTTCTATTGTCTGGTGCGAATGATGGGGCATATGACGCAAAGCATTCAGTACAAGGCAATCAATACCCTGCAACCTATCATAAGTTTCTGCCGGCATATCACTCATATCGGTTATATAAGCAAAGTTGTCCATGCGAAAACCTACAATGGGCATTTTCCCATGCATCACACGCAACGGCAGCACCCAAACTTCGCCGACAGATATCGGGACATCCGGAGACAACTCATGCAAATCCAATTCCGGAGTCCCTGGATAGCGGCTGCTTCCAAAACAATAAGGCATGCGTTCCTTCAGATGATTCAGACAGAATGGCTCGGCGTAGATTGGAACTGTGCCAAAAATACAGAATGGCCGCAAATCGTCGAGGCCACCTACATGGTCGTAATGCTCATGTGTGAGCAAGACAGCATCTATACGGTTAAATGGCAAAGGCAATATTTGCTCCCGGAAATCAGGTCCACAATCTATCAGAATTCGTTTCCCCTGTGTCTCCACTAAAGCTGAACACCGCAAACGCCGGTCCCGGAGATCAGCGGACGTACACACGTCACACTTGCATCCCATCACGGGAACGCCTATGCTGGTTCCTGTTCCAAGTAATGTTATCTTCATATAAAGTTCACTTCGGGCTCTATCTGTATTCCAAACAGGCGTTTGACATCGGCACGGACTGCCTCGCTCAACTCCACGATGTCTTTACCCGTGGCACCGCCCCTGTTGACAAGGACCAAAGCCTGTTTGTCATACACACCGGCGTTCTTCAGCGTCCGTCCCTTCCATCCCGCCTGCTCTATCAGCCATGCCGCGGGGATTTTCTCTCCTCCCGGAACACTGAAATGCGGCATACGGGGATATCTCGTCTGCAATTCTTCAAAAGTTTCCCTACTTATCACGGGATTCATAAAGAATGAGCCGGCGTTGCCCAGCACTTCCGGGGCTGGCAGTTTGCTTTGTCTCAGCTCTATTACAATCTGGCGCAACTGTTGTGCCGTTGGATTCCCGATGCCACGCTGTTGCAACGCATCAGCCAAAGCACCATAACTCAAATCCGGTTCAAACGTCCGGCTTAAGCGCAGAGTCACACGCGTCACTGCATACTGCCCGCGCCACTCTCCCTTGAAACGGCTGTACCGGTAAGCATACTGACAGGTATCACCGGGAACGGTCAAACTATCTCCGCTTTGCAAATTTATAAGTCCGACTTGCTCAATTCTATCTCCGACTTCGGAACCGTAAGCTCCGATATTCTGAACGGCAGCTGCCCCCACCTCACCCGGAATAAGCGACAAATTTTCCAGACCATACCATCCGTTCTTTACGCAGAATGACACCAATTCGTCCCAAATCACGCCGCCGCCCACACGGAGCCTCACCATTTCCGCGTCGTCGCACGGCAGTTGTTCAATGTCGCGTATGCCGGAATGAAGAACTGTTCCGGACACATCTGAGCAGAACAACAGATTGCTTCCGCATCCTATATGCAGCAATGGCTGCCCTTTGCACTCCGTCTTCACGAACATGACAAGTTCTTCCTCGTTTGCATATTCGACAAACCGGTCAGCCCACGCTTCAACACCGAATGTATTGCGATGGAGCAGGTTATAATGATAGATAGAAAACATGAATACTAATTTTCAAACTTGTACAAAGTCCATCCGTTGTTGTCAGAGTGTCTGAAATAGAGTACATTCAAAAAGTTATCCGATGTACCTCGAATGGCAACAACCCGCCTGTCACCCATCTTGTCCGACTGCCCGCAATCGATGTTTGTAAATACGTTTACTGGAAGCTCCGGACGGAAAAACGGCCATTGGTCAGCATCGAGCATGCCGCTGATTTCTTCGAATTCCTCATCTGTGTCTTCTGTCACAAAATGGATGGTAGGTGCCAAATGAGCCATCTGGAACGCAGAATCTGACGCAAATTGCTGATAAAAGTAAATGAAGTCACCGTCGTCATGATTTTCAACGGGATATTTTCTAATTTCGGTCATCTTCCAATGACCATCGAGACGCTTGAAACAATAATCACGCACCAAATCACGTGGCATGTCAAACCATTCCAAAGTTACTTCCGTCAATTCTGTACTATTAATCAAGTCAAGCGACGCCTTCTCGTCCAGAAATAAGGTCAGATAATCCAAATTCATATACAGTCGCGAATACTTCCAGTCTTCCTTCTTCAACATGGCTTTTCCACCCGAAGCATCGTAACATGGGAGGGGGAATATGATGCGTTCCGACTGAAAACGCCGGTTTGTCATGAACGAATATATGAAATCACTGAAGTATCCGTCGGCTTTTACCGACACTGGTTCCTCTTCTATCAAGGCTTCCAAAGAGTCCTGAGGCGAAAGTTTCTTTGCAGCCGCCACACTGTCTTGCTCCATGTCTCCAGCCGCAGGATGCCTCGTTGACTCACTGCACGCAAGAAGAGCAACAAGCATCCACATCGTCAGAAAAATGTTATAGAGTAGCCTCATTTCGGTCTAATCGTCAAAACAGGTGCAAATTTACGCCAAAAATTACAATCTGAAACAGAATTGACAACTTATTTACGCGCCAATCTTGTGGATATTCTGCCAAGAATCCTCGCTCCGTCAAAAGACTTCGCTACGGTTATATACTAAAACGCAGTTGAAAAAAACTAAATCGGATATAGGAAACACCAACTGCGATATAAAACGAACGAAAACGCAGTTGTTTTTTCAGAAAAAGGCCTGAGGACATCCAGAGATATCCTTAATTCTATTAAGAGCGGTGCCCAGTAATGACAGAAGCCAGCTCTTGCCAGAAAAGTCAGATAAACACCGGCATTATCGGCTACCACATGGAATACGGATGGAGATGAAGAGACAAATTATAATACCGAGGGTCTCCAGTAACTTCTTCGCCCATGAACGGCGGTACTTCAAAGGTTTCATCCTTTTCTTGAAGTTCCACCTCCGCCAACACAAGCGGAGCATTTGCTCCGAGAAACTCGTCAACCACAAACACGTGATTACCCCAAGGCACGATGTGGCGACACTTTTCCACCACGCCTGGCAAACAGAGCCGCATGAGATTCTCTGCCTCGCAGAGAGGGATTTCCTGTTCAAATTCATAGCGTTCCAAACCGTCATCACTTGAGTTTCCTTTAATTGTAAGGTAAGCGTGGCGGTCACAAATGCGCACACGCACCGTTCGGGCAACATCATTAACGATGTATCCCTGAACAATGCGTGTGACAGAAGTGGCGAGCGACTTATACTCGCCCCTAATAAGAAATTTGCGCTCTATTTCACGCGGCATTTTAAGCTGCCATTGAGAGGCCAATCGCCAAAATCAGAGCTACAATCACAAGAACAACAGCAATGATTGTAATCACCTTTTTAGCTTGTTTTTCCTGTGCTTTTTCACGCTTCATTTGGCGAATTTTACTGTTTCTGCTCATTGTTATAAAATTTATAGTTTAGTTTTTATCTTCTTTCTCAGCAAATTCCATAAGATAAGCCTTAATGAAACCGTCAAGTTTACCGTCCATCACACTGCCCACATCGCTTGTCTGGTAACCTGTGCGGTGGTCCTTGACTCGGCGGTCGTCGAAAACATAGCTACGAATCTGGCTACCCCACTCTATCTTCTTTTTACCAGCCTCTATCTTGGCCTGTGCAGCTTGACGTCGCTTTAACTCGCGATCATAAAGTTGGGAACGAAGCAGGCGCATGGCATTTTCGCGGTTTTCAAGTTGTTTGCGACTTTCGGTATTTTCGATAAGAATTTCTTCTTGTTCACCCGTGTCCGGATCTGTGTACTGATAACGTAGGCGTACACCTGTCTCCACCTTGTTCACGTTCTGCCCGCCGGCGCCACTACTGCGAAAAGTGTCCCACGAAATTTTGGAAGGATCGACATAGACTTCTATCGTGTCGTCAACCAAAGGGGTAACAAAGACACTGGCAAATGATGTCATGCGCTTGCCCTGTGCATTAAACGGCGAGACACGAACCAACCGATGTACACCGCTCTCACTTTTAAGATAACCATAGGCCATGTCGCCTTCGACCTCAATAGTAACGGTTTTAATACCGGCCTCGTCACCGTCTTGCAAATAACTGATACGCGTATGGTAGTC
>CAMZHB010000178.1 GCA_947306605.1 uncultured Prevotellaceae bacterium
CTGCCGGTTCGTTACAGAGTTTTCATGCGGCGTACGCACGCCTCGATTTCCTCGTTCGACAGAGTGACTTCACGGAGAATGCCGGCGGCGATTTGGGGCGTGAGGCGGTCGAAGTCCTCGCGGCGCGGTGTGATGAGCAATCCTCCGATGTCCACGGCTCCCGGACTGATGAGCATCCTGTCGTCGCCTTCGGCGAAGTAACAGTCGGGGCGCAACTTCCGGCGGGGTATCAGCGCTACAACCAATGTGCCGTTGTCCTGACGCCATCCTATCAGATTGAAACGCGGTTCATCCTCACCGTCCACCCGTGGCAGAGCGGCCGTCAGGCGGTCGAAGAGCGGACGGTCGGGTGACGTCAGTTCCAACACGAACATGGGATATACAAACGTACGCAGTAAGTACAATTTGACGTTCTTTGAAGACATGCCGATAGATTCCAGTCCGGCTTCGTAGCGCTGCCAATCGCGCTGCAGGGGAATCAGGCCTTTGGCCCCCAACTGCAGGTGGGCGTGGTCGGGCGCCGAAGCCCCGCACTGTGCCCCGTTGTAGAACACGACAGACCCGGGCAACGCCAGAGCCAGTTCGCAGAAGGCGCAGAACATGGGTGCGGCCAACTGGGGCACGTGACGGCGCGTGGGAAAGGTGAAATGGCGGGGCAATATCGGGAATGGATTTACACACAACTGATATTTGTCCAACAAGGGCAGATGTATCTGTTCCGCAGGCTGGTTGTGCTCGCAAAGGAAGCAGGGACGCTTGGCTATGGCAGCCTTGTCCACATTGGCACCCGTGGAACGGATGCGCGCAGGATTGAACTGGGCCGCGAGATTGGCTTCATTCGTAGGGATTACCCTCGTCTCCACCCGTTTCAGATCGTCGAACCGCTGGCGCACGTCAGGCCACGCCGCCAGCTGACGTTCAAAAAAACGCGTCACTTCCCGCTCGTCCGGCCCGTGGCGCCACCGGCTCACCTGTTGGCGGCGGGCGCGCAGTTCGAGCGTGCGCAGACGGTCTTTATAAAGGTTGTTCTTGTTTTGTTTCTCAATGGACAGCGCAGCATCGGAATTACCTTCCCACCGGCGGCACAGATAGAGCACGTCGTAGATGCGTCCGATGCGCCAGTTGCGCGAGATACGGAGACCGAGGGCATAGTCTTCGCCGTAACTGGTATTGGGGAAGCCGAGGCGGCGCAGCAGTGGCGTATAGAAAGCCCGCGGTGCACCGAGCCCATTGATGCGCAGGGCGTTGTTACGTCCATTGTCGTCGGTCCACTCGCGGTGATCGATGACACCCGGCGGCAATGTGTTGAGTTGGAAGTCCACCAGTTTGTAACTGCCTATGACCATGGCCGCACGTTGTTCGTGGAAAGCGTCCACAATGCGCTGCAACGTGTCGGGGCCGCTGTAAAGGTCGTCGCTGTCGAGCTGCACGGCGAAGCGTCCGCAGTGAGGGCTGCACACGGCATAGTCCCAGCAGCCTCCGATGCCCAGATCGGTGCGTCCGGGGATGAGGTGCACCACACGGGCATCGTCGCGGAAGCGGTCAATCTGCTCCGTCGTGCCGTCAGTGGAATGGTTGTCCACCACGATCACGTTGAACGGGAACGAAGCTTTCTGGTCGAGCACGCTGCGGATGGCATCGGCAACGGTACGCTCGCGGTTGCGCACGGGAATGATGACAGAAGCCTCCACAGGGAAGTCTCCCCCGCTGAAATCGATGTCGTCCAGTTCGTCGGGAGCCAGCCAGCCGCCCACGGCTTTGAGATGGGCGGTACATATCTGCTCCATCTCCACCTGCACCGCACGCTGGGCCGGATTGACGTAGTCGAACTGCCGCTCACCACTCTTGCGCAGGTCGCTTTCCTCCTCGGTGTAGAGCATCTCGTTGAGATGGAACAGGCGCCCCTCGCGACTGCAGAACAGGCGCAGGTCATAGAGGCCGCCATACTGCCACGTGGCAGGGGCGGACGCGGCATAACGTTTCAAAACACCGGTGCGCAGCATCAGCAGTGAACCGAAATCGAAATCGTTGCGCAGGGCGCCCTCCTGATAGTCGATGAGCGGATGCGGACGTGCCTCACCCTGCTCCACCGAATAGTGGTCGGCATAGGCCCAGACGGCCCAGCCGTCTTCCAAGACGTCACAGAGCCGTTGCAACGCTCTCGGTCCCACCGTGAGCGGCGTACTCTTGAGACTGAGCACCACATAAGGCGCCTCGGCCACCGACGCCATGGCCACGTAGGCCGACGACGACGCGGCATTGTCCACGGGCAACAGCGACACGTTGGGCAACAGCGACCCAAACGCCGTGCCGGGGGCACACACCAGATAGATATGACGGATTCCGGGCTGTCCGGCCAGCCCCTTCAATGTCTTCAGGGTGTCCTGCTCATCTGCGTGGAGCAGGAAACAGTCTATTTTTCCTTGTAATGCCATCGTTCGGAGTATTTCCCCGCAAAATTACGGAAAAAATACCGATTGGCAGCCAATGAGGAAGCACTTAGTTGAAACGAAAACACAGTTACGTTTTCCTCTCTCGCTTTTGGAAAGAACGAAACGGCGCCTCAAAAATCAGAAGTGGGACTTCAAAAATCAGAAGCGGCGTCTCGAAAAAACGAAACGCCGCCTTTAATTAATTATCCTGCATACATCACCTTCCGTTCACCGCTTGACGTATGATACAGCAAACGCTCATCGGTCACATCGTCAATGGTCACGGTGTCGGCCCCATTCTCGGGATGGAACACCAGACGCCCGTTTACAATGATGTAGTCAGTGACAAAGCGGTTCAGTTGTGTCAGATTGATGGCGGCCACGAGCGACTGTTTGTCGGGGGTGGTCAAAAGATAATAGCGTTCGCCGGGTTGCGCGTCGCCATAGATGACTCCTTCGGTGCCGTCGTCGGCCGTGCGTGTCACCTCAATGGTGTCGCCCTGGTCGGTGATGAGCACGAAAGAACTCATGCCGAAATCACCGGCGACGCCATAGAAAGCATGGTCAACGGGCAGCGTATCTACAGCCACGGTATCAATGGTGTCGGCAGGAAAACTGTCCTCCGACGCCACGGGTTTGTGTTCACAGGCACCAAACACGAAAATGAGGGCCAATGCGATAAATGGAAAAATTCGAGTCTGTCTCATGTCAAATGGAATTATTTCTGCGACAAAATTACACATTTCTGCAGAAACACACATTTTTCTGACGAAAAAGATACGGAGACTTTGCGTTATATCAAATTTTAGTCGTAAATTTGCGCCCGATTAACGCCCTTCGGGGCATATGTTTAACCCTTTAAAGTAACCATTTAACGACAAGTCATGAATGATTTGAAAAATGTGATGCCTCTGGAAGACTTCGATTGGGAAGCCTTTGAACAGGGCACTGTTGAAACCGGCCAGCAGAAAGAAGAGACCGACAAAGCCTACGGCGAAACGCTTAACCAAGTGCAAGAACACGAAGTGGTGGAAGGCACCGTCATCGCCATCAACAAGCGCGAAGTACTCGTTGACATAGGCTACAAGAGCGATGGTATCATCAGCTCAAGCGAATTCCGCTACAACCCCGACCTCGCCGTTGGCGACAAGGTGGAAGTTTACATCGAAAAAGAAGAAGACAAGAAGGGCCAGCTCCTGCTGTCGCACAAGAAAGCCCGCGCCAAGCAGGGTTGGGACCGCATCAATAACGCCCTTGAGACGAAGGAAATCGTCAAAGGCTTCATCAAGTACCGCACGAAAGGCGGCATGATTGTCGACGTATTCGGCATCGAAGCCTTCCTGCCGGGCAGCCAGATTGACGTGAAGCCCATCCGCGACTACGACATCTTCGTAGGCAAGACGATGGAATTCCAAGTCATCAAAATCAATCAGGAATACAAAAACGTGGTCGTTAGCCACAAGGCTCTCATCGAAGCCGAACTCGAAGCCCAGAAGAAGGAAATCATCGGCAAGCTTGAAAAGGGCCAGGTACTCGAAGGTACCGTTAAAAACATCACAACCTACGGCGTATTCATCGACCTGGGCGGTGTGGACGGCCTTATCCACATCACCGACCTCAGCTGGGGCCGCGTGAACGATCCGAAAGAAATCGTTGAACTCGACCAGAAACTTAACGTGGTTATTCT
>CAMZHB010000179.1 GCA_947306605.1 uncultured Prevotellaceae bacterium
ATAAGCATAGAAGCTCAGAGCATCGGTCTCAGGCCACCAAATCTTATCACCAACGTGAGTGTAGGCACCTTCAGTATTCTTAACAAACGTTTGATTGTCGAAGAAAGTAGTACCTTTAGTCACATTGAGAGCGGTAACATTGAACTCACTCAGATTGTTGAGCGACATGTCAGCAGCACGTGTCTCCTTAGCAAGGTTGGCACGGAAAGAGATCTCACTGCCCTTATTGACCTGAACGGCCTCGTCAGAGCTACATGCAGCAAACAGCAAAGCAGCTGCACCAAACATTAAAAATGTTTTTTTCATAATAAAACAATTTAGTTAATAAAACATTATAAATTTGAAAAATTTAGTTAATTAAACATTGTAAAGAAGAAATATCTTTTTCTTGTGTCTAAAGTTGCCTGCAAAGATACATACTTAATGTCAAATTCAAGTAAAAAAAAGAGTAAAAGCATGAATTTTTGTAAATAATTCCACAATTTTTGTAATCTTTTCCTATCAGGCGGTTAGTTTGAGGTAATTTTTCCGACTATAGCCCCAAAATTACGTGAGTTGTTCACATGATGAAGGCTTTGTAACTAACGAATAGTAAAGATAGTAAAACGAGATATAAAGGAAATGCGTTGTTAATCAGTGGATTGATTATTTGAACATTTTGTTTATAGTAAAAATCCGTACTGGTTCACCTCAGCGTAGTAAAGTGCCTGGCAGGAAGAATTTACAAAAATAGTAGAAAAATTATCAAAACCTTGTCCCCGCCACCTGTCTTGTTGTCTATTGTTGCAAATTTTATATAACTTTGCAGACGACTATTAGATTAAGGTAAGGATTGTAGGGATAACAGAAAGAGGACTGACAGCTCTCGTAGTCTGTCAGCCCTCTTCGTTAGTTTACAGAAATCCGTTCAATCCGTTCAATCTGTGGTCTTAGAGCGCAATCGGGCCGAATCCCATGCACGAGGTCGTTCCCAGTGCCGTCAGGGCTGCCGTCAGTATCGACACAATCACCTGAACAACGGTCTTCCACTTTTCCTTCTTCATAGCTTCAGTTTTTTAATGGTTAATGTTTAACGGTTATTGTTTAACGGTTAACGGTTAATGAGAAGGGCGAGGGCCTCAGCCATCAGACATCAGCCCTCAGACTTCAGCCCTCAGCCTTCGTCTAGTCCTCTCCCGGGGTGTCGCTGTCATCGCCGCCGCCGTTGTCGCCGGAGTTCGAGCCGCCGCCAGAGTTGCCGCCAGTGTTGCCACCGTTCTCACCGGAGTTGCTGCCGCCGCCATTAGAACCATTCGTTCCATTCGTGGAATTCGTGGTGTCGTCGGTGGAGTCCGAACCCGTCAGGCTCTTGATCATCGCCTTGGTCTTCGAGGTGAATGCCAGTCGGGCATCGCGGTTCATGTTATCGATGGTGGTCTCGCCCGTGGCCTGCATGATGAGCTTCACGGCGCCTACGGCAAACTGCTGGAGGCCGATGTTCTGGGTCAGCTCCTCGTCGCTGCGCTGTGCGCCGCGGCTGGCGGTGATCTTCGCGCCCTGCTCCAGCGTCAGGCCGTTGGCGTCCACGGAGGCCTTGAACAGGCCGAGGTCGTCAATCTTGATGACGTAGCCCAGCAGGGCCAGCTCCTTGATGCAGTCCACCATGTCGCCCAGCACACCGGTGATGATACCCTTCGAGAAGGCGGTGTTGTGGCTGTGCATGTGCTTTGCGAGTTCATGCAGCCCGATGGTTCCCTTGTACTCTACGCGAGCGTAGTACTTACCCAGCGTGCCCTGAATGGCGTCGTTGGTGTTCTTGGTCAAATTCAATTCCAATGCCATAATACTTAAATTTTTAATGGTTAATGTTTAATGTTTTTTTCTTTCGGAGTAATCGGATTTTCTTTCGGAGTATCTAGAATTTCTTTCGGAGTACCGATATTTTCCGTTTCCGAATGCAAAGGTACTACAAAAAAAATGAACGTTCTCGCTAACTTCCGTTACCTTCCGCTAACTTCGACTAATTTAGGTTACTTTCCGCTAACTTCCGCTTTTTTTTTTCAGTAGGGGTCGCCCAATTCTTCGGTGATAATCTTCACTTGCCGGGGCGTGAAACGATGTACATTCTTGTTCACCAGATGGCATAGCCTGGGGTTGCGCTTCAGCTCTATCCTGAACTTATACAGCGCGTTCTTCTTGCTGTCGTCCTGATAGTAGGCCATGGCCAACTCCGACTTGCCGTAAAACCTGATTTCAAACTCTTCCTTCTTCATGCTTCAAAATTTCTGTGTGACATTAAATCCCAATTGGTCTTTAGAAACGAATTACCCGTTTTTTAGTTTGGAAACGAATTACCCTAATTTCATTTAATTTGGTCCACGAATTTTTCTTAATTTATTTTATCATCGCAGAATATTATTAATATAATTCGTGATTAAAATTAGGATTAATTAGAATAATTCGTTTCCAAAGTCTAAACATCTATTCGTTTTATATTTCTTTTATTTCTTTTCTTTCTGCGGGACCTAAACCTTTTTCATCTTCAAGTATTCTTCGTACGATACCGCACCGGCTTTGCGTTCCTCGATTTCCTGCTCCAGCCTGGCATTGTCCTGTTCGCGCTTGGCAGCTATGGCCTGCTGCTCGGCGGTGTTCGCAGTTTGCTGCTTCGTCATCTTTCTCTTCTCACGTTCCAGACGCAGGGCGGCAGCTTTGTCGTTGAGCTGAAAACTCTTCTTTGACCATGCTCTCAAACGCAACCGCAGGCTCCATGATTTTTTCGTTTCCCAAAGCATTAGTCCCGTTCCGTTCACTTCCTGAGCCCAGTGACAGAAGAAATTTTCCAAGAACAGCTCGTCGTACTTATACTTGAAGCTCATACACACTTTCTCAAACGCTTCTTGTCTTTCTTCCAAATCAGAAGCCTCGCGCATTATTATGTGTGTGTGTGTCTGAGCTTTTTCTTTCACCTCCGTCTCTCTTTCTTTATAAGAGGGGTGCAGGGGGGATTTTTCTTTGTCTCTCTTTCTTTTTCGCTCTTTTAAGAAGCCTGTGAGCCGGTATGAACTCTTGAACGTGCGGTACCAGAATCCCGCCTTGTTCTTTTCAGCGAACGTCATGTAGCGGTAGATGTCCATGGCGACATACAGGTGGTACAGCATCAGGCGCACCGCCTGCTCCTTGTACTCCGTTGTCAGCCCTCTGTCAGCCAACAAATGGCCGATGTTGTCCTTAATATCATCAATGTTCATCATATTAAAAATTTCTGTTATTTCCTTTCTTTCTGCGGGACAAAAAACTCAACACTTTTCATGGCTTTCTGCACATTTCTTTTCACGGCACTGTCGAATGCCCCGACGTTCCTGCCCAACTGCTTTTTCGCTTGCAGATAGAAGAATATCACCGACGTACACGCCCAGTACTTCAGTCGCAGCCGCAACGGCATTTTCTGCACCGCCTCCAGCAACGTGAAATAGTCGTTCAATACCCGCAGCACCTGCATCAAGTCCTGCCTGTCCTCTATGTCTCTGAAGATGTAGCGAAACGCCCCCATCATCTCCTCAAAATTCCTTACGTTTTTCATCATTCTAATTCAAGTTTTTTTGACAACGAATTTCACGAATTTCACGAATTAGCTGCGCACAGAAAAATTTGTTTAATTCGTTATTAATAGATATATACGCATAGAAAAATTTGTTTAATTCGTTTAATTCGTGGTCGTATTATCTTTATTGTTTCACGTTTATTGTTTCACGTTTATTGGTTATTGTTTATTGTTTCATGTTTATTGTCCCTGTATCTTTTCCCGCACATCGTTGCATGATAGAACGCCTCGTTGGGATCCGAGAAAAGGCAGTTTTTTCCACATATCATAGTTTGATATTTTCTCCCATTTGGAGAGACACCCGACAGCCCAGTCTTTGCGTTCAGTTCCCATGGATGAAGCGTGTTCATGTTGTTCTCCGACGGACTCACCTCGCGCAGGTTCTCAATGCTGTTGTCACGTATATTGCCATTTACATGGTCAATCTGCCCTTCTGGCCAGCGCCCTTTGCAGACCGCCCAGACGGCATACG
>CAMZHB010000180.1 GCA_947306605.1 uncultured Prevotellaceae bacterium
AATCGGGGTGGCAGTTGGGCTTGTCGACTTTGTTGATGACCACGATGGGTTTGAGGCCCAGTTCGATGGCCTTCTGCGTCACAAAGCGGGTCTGCGGCATGGGACCTTCAAAGGCATCCACTACGAGGAGCACGCCGTCGGCCATATTGAGCACACGCTCCACCTCGCCACCGAAGTCACTGTGGCCGGGAGTGTCTATCACGTTGATTTTGACACCTTTGTATCTTACAGAAACGTTTTTGGAAAGGATAGTGATACCACGTTCGCGCTCCAAATCATTGTTGTCCAGCACTAAATCCTGCACCTGCTGGTTTTCGCGGAAGAGGTGCGATTGGTATAAAATTCTGTCCACGAGCGTGGTTTTGCCGTGGTCGACGTGCGCGATAATGGCGATATTTCTGATATTCTGCATCTTAACTCTTTTTAGAATAAAAGTGCAAAGATACATTTTTTTAGGTTACATGGATATGGGAATTGTAGTAGACGCACGGCCGTGCGTCTACTACGGGCGAGACATCGGAAAAATGTTAGAACAGCATAGGCATAACTAACTCCACGGCAATGGCGACCAGCACTGCGACGAGGGCCACGCGCACCAGGCCTTGGTTTTTCCAGGCCATCAGGAGGGCCACGGCGGTGGCTACGACGGCAGAAACCGAAATGTGCGGTTCCACGCCCGTGGCGGTGGTCGAATAGAAAACGTCCGGGAAAGTCATCGCCGACAGCACGCAGAACGGGATGTAATAGATGAAATCCTGAATCCAGAGGTTTTCCATCTTTTTCCGGACAAATCCGATGGGAATCACCCGGATGAGGTAGGTGGTCAGGAACATCAGGAACATGCAGATATACAAGTAGTTCATTGTGCACTCCTTTCTGCCGCCAAAGCGGCTTTGCGGCGGCGTTTCACCTCTTTGATGCTCGCGCAGATGGCGGCGCCGAGGATGGCTGCCGTGATGATGGCCCAACCGCCGCCTCCGACTTTCGACAGCATGTTGATGCCGGGTACGTATTTGAAGATGCAGGACAAGGCGGCGGCAACCACTACTGCCAAGGCCACTTTACGGCTCTTGCGCGCAGGCGGGATGATGATGGCGATGAACATGCAGTAGAGCGCGATGCCCATGCAGCCTTGCAACATCGGGGAGAGCAGGTTGGAGGCGATAGCCCCTAACAAAGTGCCTGATGTCCAGCCTAATATGGGTGTCAGCATCAGTCCGCCGAAGAATGGGAACGACACGTCGTCAGGCTCCATCGATGCCAAGGCGAAGACTTCGTCCGTGATGCAGTAGGCCATGATGGCGCGTTTGTAGAACGGCATCTCCGGGTCTACCTTCTGGGATAGCGAAAGCGACATCAGGAAGTAACGCAGATTGATGACGAACGTGGTGATTACCAGTTCGATATAAGGGGCACCGCCCTCAATAATACGAATGCCTGCGAACTGTCCGGCGGAGGCCATATTGGTCAGCGAGATGAGGGTCGCCTGCGCCGGCGTGAACCCCATTTTGACCGCTATCAATCCAAAGGTAAACGACACGGGAATGTAGCCCAAACAGATGGGAAATCCGCGTTTTATACCTCTAATAAACTCATTCATAAATAGTTAATGATTTTGATTAACCGCTGCAAAGGTACACAAAATTCTCGTTCATCCGACATGTTGCGGAAACGCGCCATGACACGTATTTACAATACCCCTTGCGTGTATTTACAGGAGCCCGTCGCGTTCCAACAAGGCGTTGATTTTCGGTTCACGTCCTCGGAAATTAACGAACATCTCCATCGCCTCCACAGATCCGCCTTTGGATAGAATGGTTTCCAGATAGCGTTGTGCCGTTTCTTTGTTCATCACGCCGGTCTCCTTGAAAAGCGAAAAGGCGTCGGCTTCGAGCATTTCGGCCCATTTGTAGCCGTAATAGCCCGCTGCGTAGCCTCCGGAGAAAAGATGCCCGAACAAAGTGCTCATGCATGCGCCCGGCACCACCGGCAGCACCTCCACGGTGTCGAAAATGGAACGCTCTAAGCGCAGGATATCATCCACATCGCTGGTGGGCATGGTGTGCCACATCATATCGAGGTAGCCGAACGAGAGTTGCCGCACGCAAAGGTATCCGGCCATGAATTTGTTCAGGTTCTTCAGCTGCGTGACGTATTCTTCCGGAATTGGTTCACCGGTTTGGTAGTGGCGGGCGAAGGTGTTCAGGAATTCGGGTTCGGTAAGCCAGTTTTCGTTCAGTTGGGAGGGCAGTTCCACAAAGTCGCGAGGCGAGTGCGTGCCAGACAATGTGGCGTATTTCACCTCCGATAGCATGCCGTTGAGAGCGTGGCCGAACTCGTGCAGAAACGTGTTCACCTCATCGACGGTCAGCAGGGAAGGTTGGTCGGGGGTCGGCGGAGTGAAGTTCATGACGAGGCTTACCCACGGACGCACGTCATGGCCGTCAGCGGCGATGTACTGGTCACGGAACTCGGTCATCCACGCGCCACTGCGTTTGGTGCTGCGCGGATGGAAGTCGAGGTAGAGCACCGCCATAAACTGCTCGCCGCGCCAGACCTCATACACCTGCACGTCGGGATGATAGGGCTGTATCGTCTCTGACTTCTCAAAGCGCAGCCCGTAAAGGGTTGTGGCCAATCCGAATACGCCGTCAATCACTTGATGGAGCGGGAAGTAGACCTTCAGTTTCTCCATATCGAGGCTGAACTTCTCCTGCCGCATTTTTTCCATGTAGTAGCTGAGGTCCCAGCGTTGAAATTCGTCCTCAAAGCCTTGACTTTTAGCGAATTGCTTCAGTTCTTCGATTTCGCGGCGGGCGGCGGGCAGGGCAGCGGCCTTCAAATCATACAAAAGTTGGTATACGTGTTTCAGGTCTTTGGCCATGCGGTTGCGAAGCGCGTAGTTGGCATAATGCTGATAGCCAAGCAGGTGCGCGATTTCTTCGCGGCATTTCAAGATGGCTTTGATATTGTCGCAGTTGTCAAATTCTCCGCCGTAAGCTTTTTTGCTGGAATGCTGATAGACTTCCTCGCGCAGGGTGCGGTCGTCGGCGTGGGTAAGCACAACGTTCACGTCAGGGGCGGAGAGGTCGAAGATGTAGCCGTCCAGCCCTTTGTCAGCGGCTTTTTTTGCGGCGATGGCACGGGCGCTTTCGGGGATTCCGGACAACCGGGGCGATTCTTTTTCCAAATGCACGGACCAGGCGTAAGTGGCCTTCAGCGCTCGTTGCCCGAAGTCGAGTTGCCGGTTGGCCAACTCCAGCGACAGTTCGCGGTAACGCGCCTTTTCCTTCTCGGGGAGGTTGGCACCACCAGCCACAAAAGCGTCGTACGTTTTGTCTAACAGGATTTTGTCAGCGCCGGAAAGTGACTTGTCGGTCTGTTGTCGGTCAAAAACGGCCTTCACGCGAGCGAATAGCGCAGGGTGCTGGTAAACTTCGTTTTCGTGCTCCACTAACAGCGGTTGCACTTGTTCGGCAATCGCGTTCATTTCGTCGTCGCCGTTGCATTCGAGCAGGTTGAAAAAGAGGTCGGCGACAGTGCTGAGACGGTCGCCCGCGCGGTCGAGCGCGACAATGGTATTTTCGAAATCGGGTGCGGCGGTGTTGTATGCAATGGATTCGATTTCCTGTTTCGCCTCCGCCACGGCTTCTTCGAAAGCCGGCAGCCAGTGCTCGATTTTGATTTCATTGAACGGCGGGGTTTCCCGGAGGGTGGTCCATTGTTGGGTTAAGGGGTTCATTTTTTAAATGCTAATTGGTTTAAACGATGTAGAGACGCGCCATGGCACGTCTCTACAATGAAAATATATACAATGTAATTTATTTGATGTCCAGTTCGGCGCGGACGGCGGTGGTGAGGTCGTCGGTCTCGTTATGGAAAGCGCACATCGTGATGTCGAACACATAGGTGTATTTTTCGCGTTCGGCCACGGTTTTGATGGCGGCGAGCAATCTTTCCTGGAACGGTTTGAGGAGCTCAATCTGCTTGGCTTGCAGCTCCTGTTCGCTGGAAGAGACGAAATCCTGAAGCCGCTTGTAGAGTTTC
>CAMZHB010000181.1 GCA_947306605.1 uncultured Prevotellaceae bacterium
GGCTCACACACTCTCTTGAAGTGTCCTGTGTGGGCCGTTCGTTAGGCACTGATGCTGCTCTGGAACTCCTGAAACGTGACCCTTCGCTCGATCCCGACACTCTACAAGCCCTGGGAGCAATCGTCAGCTGCGCCTGTCTGGCCCACGATTTAGGCAATCCGCCTTTCGGTCACTCCGGCGAACGCGCCATTGCCAGTTTCTTCCGTGAAGGCAAAGGCAAGGCCATACGCGACCTCATCGTCCGCGAATGCGGCGAAGAGCAAGGAAACCTGTTGTGGAACGACATCATCCATTTCGACGGCAACGCCAATGCCTTCCGTCTGCTTACCCACCAGTACGAAGGCCGTCGCGCCGGAGGCTACGCCATGACCTACAGCGTTTTGGCCAGCATCGTCAAGTACCCATGGTCGTCCACTCTCGCCGGAGGCAAATCCAAGTTCGGCTTCTTCGCCAGTGAAACCGACTACTTCCGCCAGATTGCCGACGCACTGGGCATCATTAAGATTCAAGACGAAGGCACTGCCCTACGCTACGTACGCTACCCGTTGGCCTACTTTGTCGAAGCCGCCGACGACATCTGTTACGAAATCATGGACATTGAGGACGCCCACAAGCTCCATATACTCACCTACGACCAAACGGCCTCGCTCCTGCTCGCTTTCTTCGACGAAGAAACACGCCGATGTGTCGAAAACGCCCATCCCAACGTTACCGATCCTAACGAACGCATCATTTACCTGCGCTCTTATGTCATCAACCAGATTGAGCAGGAATGCGTCCGCGTCTTCGTCAACCATGTCGACGACATCCTCACCGGGCGTTTCACAGGCAGCCTCATGGACCATATCTGCCCCCGATGCAAAAGCGCCTACCAAGCCTGCGCCTCGCTCGCCAAAGAGAAAATCTACAAAGCGCGCGAAGTGCTCGACGTTGAACTCGCCGGTTACCGCATCATCTACATGTTGCTCGACCTCTTGACCGACGCCGTGCTTGAACCCGACAAGGCCTACAGCCGTCTTCTCATTGACCGCGTACCCGGACAGTACCAGATACACGACACCACGCTTCACGGCCGCGTCATGGGCGTACTCGACTACATCACCGGCATGACCGACGTTTACGCCCTCGACCTCTACCGCAAAATTACCGGGCTCAGCCTCCCCGTGGTATAAACCGCCCCAACGGAGCCACGCTTTCGGAATGCCGAAACGCATTCCCAAAAAACCGACAGCGTTTTCCGGCATCCTAAACCGGACTTCGTTTCTTCGAAGTGGGACTTCAAAAATTAGAAGCGGCGCCTCGAAAATTCGGGACGCCGCTTCCATTCTTATTTCATTACTTCTGTAAAATCAGAACCTGACTTCCACCCAGGGCAACTTGTCTTCAAAGAAATGTTTCACCTGAATGGGTATGTCTGTACATGCACGGTCGGCTCCGAGCCAAAGTGCGAGCAAGGTATCGTTGACTTTGCTGCCCGGCCAGAGGCTGACGGTAAGGCCGGCCTTGTGGGCCTTGTCGACAGCCGCACGGGTTGTTCCGTCAAGGGTCACACCAATGGTCTTTACGCCCAGCGCTTTGGCTGCTTCAATGGTTTGGTCGTTGCACGGGGCGCTTGATATCATCAGCAGATTGGTTTCGGGATGACGCTCCCGGAAATAGCGCAAGGGACGGTAGTCGAACGAAGTCATATACCAGAGGGCATCGCCCGGCATTTTGGCTTTAATGACCTTAAGCAACTTCTCACAATAGACGTTGACAACGTCGGCGGGATATGCCTTGGTATCTGTGGTTTTCATTTCAAATTCCACATAAAGCCCCGGCTTGTCACTGAAGAAATCCAACAACTCGTCCAGAAAGAGCACAGGATTACCCTTCAGTGTCTTCAACCGGCGTATCTCGTCGGCGGTCATCTCTTCCACATTGGCATCGACACCGCACATGCGCTTGAACGAGGCATCGTGTGAGATGACAAAGGCACCGTCTTTCGTCATTCGCACGTCGGTTTCAAAGCCGTGCATACCAGCCTGCCAGGCATTACGGAAGGCGGCCAGGGTATTCTCATCCTGCTCGGCGCGTCCTCCCCGGTGGGCGAACACGATGGGACGCGCAGTCTGAGCACTAAGAACAACCGTTAGCAACAAGAGGCAAACTGTCCATAAGATTTTTCGGACATAGTTTTTCATCATGCTCCGATAGTATCTGATCATTTCTTCTTAGGTGGATAGAGGTCGTCAATGGGCCAGTTGTCGCTGCGGAAAGAAGGTAAGGGAAGACCCGTCTGAGTCACGACGTTGGCATCGCCGTCCCAGTTGCAGTAAGCATAGCGCACGGCCACCGGATGGGGCACGGAGTCGCTCCACACCTCTATGGTATTGCGTGCCCAAGGCATATTGGCCTTGGCAGGATAGAACTTGCGGTCGGGTCCGGCCACTTCGAAGCCTTTGGTCTGTTTCCACACGAAACAGTCCTGTTGTGCGGGATCACTGACGTTGTAGTTGTTGGCGTGAGTCAAGTTTGTGAAACTCAGAATGAGTTTTCCGTCCTTTTCCTCGAAGCTCTTGAAACGGGGACTGCGTGAGGGCATGCCTTGGAAACCATAGTCGTTGGCCAAAGCCATCCATGCCAGACGGCGGGCAATGGGTTGCTTCTTGGCTGGATGGATGATGCCGTATTCACCGATGTCGGTGGTACTGGCTATGCCGCAGTGGGGAGTTTCGTCAGCAGCCTTATACTGCTGGTCAATAAAGAAGGCATTGAGACGATACTTGGGTCCCTCGTAGCAATAAGGTGCAATCTGTGTGATGTAAAACGGCATGTCGTTGTTACTCCAGTCGGCACGCCACAGGCGGATGAGCGACTTTTGCAGTTCGGCGTAGTCCATCCAAGCGCCGCGGTTCGACTCGCCCTGATACCAGATGAATCCCTTGGCTGTAAAACCCTTAATGGGACAAATCATGCCGTTATAAAGCACGGTGGAAGCATTGGGACCCTGACGGTTCTTTTCATGCCCCGGCTCCAGACGTGGTGTAGCGTCAATGGAAGCACGGCTCATCCAGGCTTCGATGACAGTGCCGCCCCAGTTGCTGGTGATGATGCCAACGGGAACTTGGAGCATGCGCTGAAGCTCGCGCCCGAAGAAGTAAGCCATGGCCGAGAAAGTGCGCACAGTCAGCGGTGTGGACAAGCGCCACGTGGTGTCACAATCGTTAACGGGAGTTTCTGATGTGCAGTGGGGCACGGTGAACATGCGGATGTCGGGATAGCGCCAAGCTTCGAGCGAGGCTTCAATGCCCCCTTCCACGGGTTGATACATAAAGCCGCCGACGGGCATTTCCATGTTGGACTGACCGCCGCATACCCACACTTCGCCTAACAAAACGTTGTCAAGCACGGTTTTCTGTTTTGTACCGTCACTGAACGTAATGGTGTAGGGTCCCCCAGCCTTAACGGTAGGAACGGTGGTTTTCCAGTGACCGTCCTTGTCTGCTTTCACTGTATACTTCTGCTTAGTCCATGAAGGAGCTATCACCACTTTGGCTCCGGTCTTGGCCTCGCCCCACAGATTTACGTCAGTCTGCTGTTGCAGAACCATGCCACTGCCTATAACGGCGGGCAATTTCACTTCGGCTGTCGCCATCAGCGAGAACAAGGCGACAAGCGCTGTACCTAAAACAAATTTTTTCATATGCATATTGATTTAATTGTATTTAATCCATTTCATCATTTCCTTGAACGAGGGCTTCTTGCCGTACATGAGGATGCCCACCCGATAAATCTTGGCAGAAAGCCACACAATGAGCAAAGCCGTACCGTAGAGCAAAGCCAATGAAAGAACGATCTGCCACATAGGCACATCGAAAGGCAAACGCACCATCATCACAACCGGTGACGTGAGCGGTATCAACGAACACCAAAAAGCCAAAGGACCGTCAGGGTTTTCAATGGAGAACATG